>NZ_JAKUFT010000021.1:0-70641 GCF_022663605.1 Bacillus cereus group sp. BfR-BA-01379 | reverse complement strand
ATGGATTCATACAATGTTCACATATGCGCGGTAAATACATCATAAATACATTTTCAAAATCCGTTTTAATTTCTTCTTCCATTTTCTTTACGTTCGGATCTTGTAATCCTGTTATATGTCCACCAGCTAAATCATCTTCCCAGTTCGGACCCCATTCAATTTTATCGATAAAATCACCCGTTATTGCTGATTTCGGACGAGCAACTGGCTGATGCTTACGCTGCGGACTATTTGTTAACGTTTCATAATCATAGTTCCAAGGTTCAAAGTAATCATCAATTGTTGGTTGGTCTGGATTGTGGAAAATATTCATAAGGCGCTTCATTTTCGAGCCTGATTTCAGCTGAATTTCACCATTTTTCAATTCCCAGCCACCTTTATATTTCTCCTGATCTTCCCATTGCTTCGGATAACCAATACCAGGCTTCGTTTCTACGTTATTGAAATACATATATTCAGCACCTGGACGATTTGTCCAGGTGTTTTTGCACGTTACGCTACAAGTATGGCAGCCGATGCATTTATCTAGATTCATTACCATTCCGACTTGTGCTTTAATCTTCAAGCCAATCTACCTCCTTCAGTTTGCGAATTACAACATTTAAGTCACGCTGGTTCCCAGTCGGACCATAATAGTTAAATCCATAACTTAATTGACCATATCCACCAATCATATGTGTCGGTTTTACGTGAATTCGAGTTGGACTATTATGCGTGCCCCCGCGATTACTTGTTAATTTCGTTCCAGGTACGTTAATGTGGCGATCTTGCGCATGATGCATAAATGCCATTCCTCTCGGTATACGATGCGTTACAACAGCACGCGCTACAACAACACCGTTACGGTTAAAGCACTCAATCCAATCATTATCTGCAACACCAGCTTCTTCAGCATCCTCTTTATTCATCCAAACGGTTGGACCACCTCTAAACAGCGTTAACATCGGTAATGAATCGAAATACATACTATGAATTGACCACTTATTATGCGGTGTTAAATAGTTCAATGTAATCTCTTTTCCTTCTACTTCAGGCCGTGATTTACGGAACGGTTTATGTTGCAGAATTGGTTTAAATGTTGCCATCGTTTCACCAAATTCTTTCATCATGTCGTGATCTAAGTAGAAAGATTGTCGACCCGTTATCGTTCTCCAAGGAATAAGACGTTCCACATTTGTAGTGAATGGTGAGTAACGACGTCCACCTTTTTCTGAACCTGTAAAGGCCGGTGAAGTAATTACTGTTTTTGGCTGCGCTGTAATTTGTTCAAATGTGAAGCATTCTTCTTCACGTTCTTCTGCTAAATCACGTAGTTTTAAATCTGTTTGTTTTTCAAGTGCTTCCCATGCTTTTACAGCCATATGACCGTTTGTTGTAGAAGAAAGCGTTAATACCGCTTCAGCAGCATTGATTGCTTCTTTTATGTCTGGGCAACCTTTCGCAATAGAATCCGTTCGAACGACTCCTAATCGGCTCTTTAATTGCTCATATTCTTTTTCTGCAGACCAAGAAATCCCTTTCGTACCAATCGGTTGTTTTCCAGCATTTGGTCCTAGCGCAGTCATTTTGTCATAAATCGTTTTATAATCCCTTTCGACAACATGAATTTGTGGCATCGTTTTACCTGGGATTGGTTCACAATCACCTTTACTCCAGTCTTTAATTTTGCCAAGTGGTTGTGCTAATTCTTGCGGTGTATCGTGAAGAAGCGGTGTTGCCACAACTTCTTTCATCGGTTCAAGATCAATTTTCTTCGCTAAATCAGACACGGCTTTAGAAAGAGAAGTGAAAATATCCCAGTCAGAGCGCGCTTCCCACGGTGAACCGATTGCCGGATTAAATGGATGTACAAATGGATGCATATCTGTACTACTTAAATCATGCTTTTCATACCAAGTTGAAGCAGGTAAGACGATATCAGAATAAAGCGCTGTTCCAGCCATACGGAAATCTAAATTAATGAGTAAATCAAGCTTCCCTTCTGGTGCTTCTTCATGCCACTTAATTTCTTCTGGTCGTAACGAATCACTATCATCATTCATTAATCCGTTCGTTGTACCTAACAAATGCTTTAAGAAATATTCGTGGCCTTTACCAGAACTTGAAATTAAATTTGCACGCCATACGAATAAGTTTCGCGGGAAGTTATTTTTATTATCAGGATCTTCAATTGCAAATTTCAGTTCTTTTTCTTTTAGTTTTTGCGCAACATATTTTCCGATTTCTTCTTGCGTTGTTGCGCCTGAAGCAACAGCTTCTTTATATAATTCAATTCCATTTTTCTCGAATGTCGGATACGAAGGTAACCAGCCAAGTCTTGCTGCTAATACGTTGTAATCACCGTGATGTTGATAACGTGATTTACCCTCAACTGGTGATGCCAAATGTCCAACTGGTGTATCTTCATAGCGCCATTGATCTGTTACGAAATAGAAGAAAGATGTACCGTTTTGTAATTTCGGTGGCCCTTGCCAATCTTTTGCCATCGCGATCGTTTGCCATCCTTCTGCTGGTCGTAATTTTTCTTGACCAACGTAATGCGCCCAACCACCTCCGTTTACACCTTGTGCCCCAACGAGAAGTACAAGATTTAAAACGGCGCGATAAATCGTATCAGAGTTAAACCAATGGTTAATACCAGCTCCGACAATAATCATTGAGCGACCATTCGTATCAACAGCATTTTGTGCGAACTCACGAGCGATTTGAATAATAAGCTCTCGTTTCACTCCTGTCATTTTTTCTTGCCATGCAGGCGTAAACGGTACGTCATCATTGAAATCTTTCGGCTCTTGTCCGCCGAGTCTTCGGTTTACACCGTAATTTGCTAACGTTAAGTCGTATACAGTTGTAACGAACACTTCACCTTCTTCTGTCATAACCTTTTTCACTGGAATTGTACGTTCTAATATTGTATTTCCATCATCAGAGAAGTACGGAATTTGCACCGTTTTAATCGCTTCCTCCATTCCAAGTAAAGATAGACGTGGTTCAATCTTTTCACCTGTTTCTTCATCTTCTAAACGTAAGTTCCATTTCTTTTCGTTATCCCAACGTGATCCCATTGTGCCGTGAGGTGTTGCAAAATCGTTCGTGTTCTCGTTCCAAAGTACAGGTTTCCATTCTCCTAACTTCGTTTCACGTCCAATATCAGAAGCATTTAAGAATCGATCAGCAACGAATTGGTCTCCTTTTTGTTTCAATGTGACGAAGAAAGGAAAATCAGTATATTGCTTCGCATACTTTGTGAAGTATTCCACTTGATTATCTACGTAAAATTCTTGTAAGATTACGTGACCCATTGCCATCGCAAGTGCACCATCCGTACCTTGTTTCACACTAATCCAATCATCTGCAAACTTTGTAGATTCAGCGAAGTCAGGACTAACAGAAACGACTTTTGTTCCTTTATATCGAACCTCTGCTAAAAAGTGTGCATCTGGAGTTCTCGTCATCGGTACATTTGAACCCCACGTCATAATGTAACCCGAGTTATACCAATCACTACTTTCTGGTACATCTGTTTGATCGCCCCAAATTTGCGGAGAAGCTGGTGGTAAATCTGCGTACCAATCATAAAAACTAAGCATCGGTCCACCCATAAGTTGCATAAAGCGACTACCAGCTGCATGACTTAACATCGACATAGCTGGAATTGGTGAGAAACCAACATTTCGGTCTGGACCGTATTTCATTACTGTGTATAGTAAAGAAGCTGAAACGAGTTGTAACACTTCATCCCAATTCGCACGAATGAATCCCCCTTTACCACGCGCCTGCTTATACGTACGTGCCTTCTCAGGGTTTTCCACAATGCTTTTCCAAGCATCTAATGGTGACTCGTTATTTTTCAACTCCTCTTGCCACATATTCCAAAGAACACCACGTACATACGGATATTTCACACGAAGTGGACTGTAAATGTACCAAGAAAAGCTTGCTCCACGTGGGCATCCTCGTGGTTCAAAATCAGGCATATCAGGACCTGTAGTCGGATAGTTAAGCTCCTGTCCTTCCCAAGTTACAATTCCATCCTTCACATATATATTCCAGCTACATGAACCAGTACAGTTCACGCCGTGTGTAGAACGAATTACTTTATCATGCTGCCAACGCTTTCTGTACACATTCTCCCATTCGCGATCTTCATATGTTTCTTGTGTATGATTATCGTTATAACGATCTATTGGTGAAAAATATTTTAAACGTCTCATTAGTGCTGAAGGTTTCTTCTTCATACTGTTCACTCCTTTAATACGTCTCTCTTACATACCCTTACTATAAAAGAGGTTGTAAAATACAGATGTGACATTTCGCACAGTTCAAGAGATTGTCAAAAATTCAGTAGAAAATAAGTTTGTGAGAAAATCCTTTGTTCCGTTGTGAAGATTTATGGTTAATCTTAATTATTAGGAGAATAGTATTTTGGGGTATCGACTATTTTGCAAAAGAAAAAACGCAGGAGACATTCCTACGTTTTTCTTTATAAGTATATTGAGAAGTTTTTTATGCTTTTTTGGTAGACTCTTTTCTCACGTTCTATTCAGCACCTTCTTCTAATTATTCTAATTTCACCTACTAATATTGAATGCTCAAAGGATACGTTTGTTATACTCATTTCCTTTTTCCAATGAAAATTATTATCTTTCAAAAGTCATCTACGATGGAAGAGAAAAGTTTTGATGAAAAAAAACTAGCTAGAGATATAGCAGGTGAATTGACAGGTGAATACGATATTAGACGTGCTTGGGATGGCATTGATCCCTCTACCGGTGAAAAGCTTTCCACTTGGGATAGAATATTTGCTGGAGGAATGGCGGTAGCTGGACTCACACCTTTTGGAAAACTTGCTAAAGTCGGAAAAAGCGTGAAGATGACTACTAATGCGTTAGAGGGTATTAAGAATGCCGATAGAGCGACTGAAGCTTCTAAGGCAACTAAGAGAATTACACAAGCTGAAGAGGAAATGGTCACTTATAGACGTGTTCAAGGTGGAACACCTCCAAATGCAAGTAGAACTAGGATAACTGTAGATGAAAATAGTAATGTAGAAATACCTAATAAGAAAGCTAATTTAAATGTAAGTACAGGTAATGATGAGCATGCAAAATATTTCTTAAATAAAAGAGGAAGTAATGCAGAGATAGTTGAATTTGATATACCTAAATCGTTAGATGATTTTATAAATGAAAATGCAATACCTCAAAAAGGATATAAATCAAACCCCCTAAATCAAGGAGGAACTGCACCGAAAATAGTTGACCCAACAACGCCAGGAAATTCTTATGAATTGCCAGCACCTTGGATTGAATGGATAGAAGAATACGCCAAGAATGGCAGGACTATAAAGTAATAATAAAAGGAGTAGATTATGATATTAGAACCGCTTTATGCAGAAAACATTATAGTAGCCGTCATATATAATAATGAATTTAGATGGTATGTAACAGATAAAGAACTATGGTTTTTGGATTATAATAAGTTAAATAATGCATATAAAAATTTAGGTGTAAGCATTGAAGATAATGACGAAACTGAAGAAAGAAATGGAATAAAAGTATTAGACAATGAAAATGTAGAAGTATTTTTACAAAGGATTAATAAATATAACACAACTAAAGAGGAATTAAATTATTTACTACTTGAAAATATTAAAAGTAAACATGCAGGAGAAGATCTATTAGATTTTAGTCCGGTGTTATTAATTAACTTTGATGATAAAATACTATATTCAATGTTCCCAGAACCAGCATCATATGAAGAATATATACCAAAAGATTGGAATGGTAAATATGAAGATTTCACTAAATTAATACCTAAATCAGAAAAATATTGGATAGATGAGTTTAATAACAATCTATTTTCACTATAATTTAAACGGGATAAGGATGATAATAGTATGAGTAATAAAGATGTAGTAACTATATTAAATGAGGAATTCGAAAATGAGCAGACTGGTGAAAAGTTACAAGGGGTAACAATTATAGTTGATGGAAAGTTAAAGCAAGTCATGGATATAATAATCGACAAAAATGATAATTATAGTAATTATACTGAAGTAGTCAAAGATGCACTATTTGAGGGGATAAATAATATCATTAATAAAATTAATAAATGATAAATACTAACTACAAAAAATTAAATACTTAATCTAAATAATGAGGTAAGGTGGAACGAAAATAAAGCACAAATATATATCATAATAAATAATAACGAAGGCTACTACTAATATAAAAGGCGTTAGTCTTCGTTATTATTTTTTTAAAAATGAAAGGAGTTCAAAATACAACGAATATACTCTCGACTTCAAGCCCTAAAATTTTAAATTTTGCGCCGCTGTTTCAGGCACCTGGCAAATACAACTTCCGAATATCTCCTCCGCCCTTAAAGAAAAAAGCCGGTATCTATACCGACTATATTTTGAACGTTTTTAATTTGTCTTCGATTTGTTCTCCAGTAATTCCAATGGATCTTAACGTTATCGAAGGATGACTCTGATTTAATAAGGAATTTATTTTCTCCAACGATACTATTTTATATCCATACATATTTTACATAAAACTACAAATCATTATTTACCATATTGTCCAAAGTTACGGAAACAATTATACTAGATGTAATCAGAATAAATAATCTGAATATTCTTGGAATTAAAGATAAAATCTTTACTGCCCGCAATTAGATGGATACATTCTATTTTCCACTCAATAGATTAAAAAACGATAATAACATTAGGAGGATTACGATGCACCAGCTTGATTCATTACATCCCATTATAGAAAAAATAATTAATAATATTGAAAAGTTAATGGTCGGAAAGCGAAAAGAAACGATCTTAGCTTTGACAGCTCTCTTAGCTGAAGGTCATGTACTATTAGAAGATGTTCCTGGCGTTGGGAAAACAATGTTAGTACGTGCTCTTTCTAAATCTATCGATGCTGATTACAAGCGCATTCAATTCACACCTGATTTACTGCCGTCAGATGTAACAGGTGTTTCTATTTATAATCCGAAAGAGCTCCAATTTGAGTTCAAACCTGGACCAATCATGGGGAATTTTATACTTGCTGATGAAATTAATCGTACATCTCCAAAAACACAATCTGCCTTACTTGAAAGCATGGAAGAAGGCAATATTACAATAGATGGCAGGACAAGACCGTTACCAAAACCATTCTTTGTAATGGCTACACAAAATCCGGTCGAATATGAGGGAACATACCCTTTACCAGAAGCACAGCTCGATCGTTTCTTATTGAAACTAAAAATGGGATATCCTACACAAGAAGAAGAATTTGAAATTTTAAACCGGATGGAAAAAACAAATCCCCTCTCCCATTTACAAGCTATTACTACAATAGAAGAATTACTTTATTTACAACAAAGCGTACGGGAAATAAGCATGGACAAAGCAATCAAGCATTACATTGTAAAGCTTGTTAGTCAGACTCGTTCTTATAGTTCTATACAGCTTGGTGCAAGTCCACGTGGCTCGATTGCTTTAATGAAAGCTTCACAAGCATATGCATTCATCCATGGTAGAAATTATGTTATTCCAGACGATGTTAAATTTTTAGCTCCTTACGTATTGGCTCACAGACTCATTCTAAAAATGGAGGCAAAATTTGAAGGAATTACAGGAGAACAAGTTATCACAAAAATCGTTGCGCGAACTACCGTACCTACTCAAAGGAAGATGAACCTTTGATGAAACGGATACTACGAGCACTCTATCATTTTACTAAGTTATCACTTATTCCGTTATGCCTAGTCTTAACATTTGTATACGCTATGCTTCAAGGAGGATTTGTAAGTTGGTTTTTGTTTTACAGTATGATTCCTATTGGCCTTTATTCACTACTGCTTCCCTTCTATGCTTTACGGAACGCCGAGGTAAAACGAATAACAAATCAAGACGAATATGTAGCAGGAGAACCATTTTTAAGTACGATTACAATAAAAAGAAGTTTTCCTTTTCCCTTACTTTATTTAATTATAGAAGATGTACTGCCATCACAATTTACAAATTGTAAACAAACAAAGATGAATAAAGTAATACTCTTTCCAGGATTGAAACGAAATGTTTCGTTTCAATATGCAATTGACACAATCCCTAGAGGAGAGCACTCTTTTTCAAGCGTACGTGTCAAAACTGGTGATTTATTCGGTATGATGGAGAAAGAAATAACTTTTTCAGTTCCAGATACATTTTTAGTCTATCCCCAGTATGTAGATATAACATATCGACAAATGGAAAATCATTTCGAACAAGGAGCGCTTTCAGCAAATATAAATTTAGTAAAAGACTCTACCATTTCTGTCGGTGTGAGAGACTATAAACCTGGTGACCGCTTTTCATGGATTGATTGGAAAGCAACTGCCCGAACAAACAACATTATGACGAAAGAGTTTGAACAACAGCGCAGCCATAATATTATGATATTCATGGACAGAACCCCATCCCCTCTATTCGAATCAGTCGTCACATTTACTGCCTCTATTGTCAGGTCTGTCTTGAAACAAAATTCACCAGCGTCATTCGTATCTGTCGGAAAAGAACGAACTTTTTTCCCTTTAGACAATGGAGATAATCAGTTGCATCAAATCTTTTGTCATTTAGCGAAAGTACAAGCAGATAGTGTATTCCCGCTCTCCCGGAGTGTAGAAATGGAATTAAGAAAAATTTATGAGCCCGTCACGATTATACTCGTAACAAGCGATCTTTCTCCCGATATTCAAAAGGCGGCTGACTTTGCTGCTATAAAAAATAGAAAATTAATGGTGTTTGTCGTAAAAGAAAAAGCAAATCAGCTCTCACACCGAGAACTAAGTATGCTAGAAACTCTACAAAAACGAAAAATATTTGTAAATGTGGTTTATGGAAACCAATATACAAACGTGTTTTTTGAGGTGAGCAAATGATAACATTACAAACAAAAAAACAATTGAATATGAACAGATTTTTCATGCATGCATGCGCATTTCTACTTTTACTAGAATGGCTAAGGCCTCTCATAGGTATTACAAACGTAGGTAGATTAGATATTTTTGTAATATTTATAGGGATTTGCTTCACTCTCTCTTTTTTTCAAACAAAGTGGCAGATGCCAATAAAAATCGTCACGATTTTATTCATCATTCATTTCCTATATTATAAAAATGCTTTTATAAATCCATCTTGGCTAACGAAATTTTTTACTGATATTTCTCGAAATTCCTCCCTGTTATTTCAGGGGAATTTGCTAGATATTTCTCCAGTTTTTACAGCATTTTTATTTTTTTTATCATTTTGGTTTTTGAGTGCTTTCATCTCTTTTGGGATGATTCATAAAAAACGCGGTTTGTTATTTCTTATATTGACTATTATTTATATCACCGTTTTTCATAACTTACATTTATACAATGCAAACTACGCTATTATTCGTACTGTTGTCATCGGCTTTTTTATGCTTAGTCTTCTTCGCATAGAACGAATAAAAGAGATCGAACACTTACAAAATTATGCTAGAGAAATCTCAAAATTACTTAGACCTCTTACAATATTTATTGTATTGTCAGCAACCATCGCATACTTTGCGCCAAAATTTGGCCCTCAATGGCCAAACCCAATGGATTTTTTAAAATTCAATACATCCGAAGCAAGTAAAAAACAAGAAGTTTCTAAAATCGGGTATGGTTTAGATGACTCGCGATTAGGTGGTCCTTTTAAGGCGGATCCTACAATTGTTTTCACAGCACAAACGCAAAACAAACAATATTGGAGAGTCGAAACGAAAGATTTTTATACAGGAAAAGGCTGGGAAATTTCTGAAAATCAAAAAAAGGTTTCTTTTAAAAATAAAAACGATGTCGTAAGCTGGTACGAACAAAATACAAAAACAGAGGCAACTGAGGCAACAATTACCATGCAAAAAAGTTATCCTCACCTTACCTATCCAGCAGGATTAATATCAGTTGAGGCCTCTTCTGATGTATCATACAGCATTGACCCATTTACAGAAAAAATCTATACGATGGACGGAGACTCTTCTACTACTTTACATTCATATAAAGTAACATATGGGATCCCGGAGTTTTCCATAGAAAACTTGAAAGCTGTAAAAACGAATGAAGGTCAAGAAACAAATCCTTATTTCATGACAAAATACACGCAACTTCCCGAATCATTACCACAGCGAGTAAGAGACTTAGCTGTTAATCTAACAAATGATAAATACAACCGATATGATAAAGTATTAGCTATTGAAAAATATTTCACCGATCATTCTTTTGTATATGAAACAACGAATGTATTGTTCCCTGCCAAAAATCAAGATTATGTTGATCAATTCCTTTTTGATACAAAAAGCGGCTACTGTAATAATTTCTCGACGTCTATGATCGTGTTACTTCGTTCTGCCGGGATTCCTGCTCGCTGGGTAAAAGGTTATTCAGAAGGAACTCTTGATAATACGCTTGCCTCTGCAGAAGGTGAGGATGTTTATAAAATCGCGAACGATAACGCACATTCTTGGGTCGAAGTATATTTCCCTGGATACGGATGGATTCCATTCGAACCGACAAAAGGATTTACGAATCCCTATAATTTCACAAATAATGCTCCTGCTCCTACTATACAAAATAGCGAAGAAACTAATTCTCAAAACGCGCAAATGCACCAAAGAAACAATGAAGCAAAGCTCAAAAGTTTAATAGAAGATACAGAAGAAGCTCCTACTAAAAAGATTACAAATGCTAAAAATGGATTTTCTTGGTGGTACCTATTCCTCTCTTCGATACTAATTAGTATTATAGGATACACTCTCTTCGCTACTAGAATGAAATGGATTACATTTTTTATCATTCTTTTCTACAAATACCGAAAAGATGATGCTGTTTATAGCAAAGCTTATGGCGCACTTTTGAAACAATTTGCGAGAATTGGCATACCACGAGGGGAAAGTCAAACATTCCGAGAATATGCTCTCTACATCGATACACTTTACAACTCGGCCGATATGCAACAACTTACTTTCAGTTATGAGAACGCTATGTATCAAAAGGGACAGGCTGCAGCAGAATGGAAGAAATCCGTACTCTTATGGGAAGTACTTATGAAAAAAGCAGCTTCTCCGCCTAAATCAAATGACTTCCATTCAGCGATTTAATCTTGATAATGTGAGTTAAAAGAAAAAGCCTCAAAGAACAACATTGTTCTTTGAGGCTTTTTTTAATAAAGTGAAACTTCTAGTGATTACCCAAGTACCTTCTCAATCTCAGCCTCTAAATCCACTGGCTTCGTTTGCGGCGCAAAACGCCCTACTACTTTCCCTTCTTTTCCGATTAGAAACTTAGTAAAGTTCCATTTCACTGCTTTCATACCGAGTAAACCTGGTGCTTGTTCTGTCATGTATGTATAAAGCGGATGTGCCTTATCACCTTTCACATCAACCTTTGCAAACATCGGGAAATTTACACCGTAGTTTAATTCACAAAAACTAGTAATATCCGCTTCTGTACCTGGTTCTTGTCCTCCGAATTGATTACAAGGGAAACCGAGTATTTCAAGTCCTTGGTCTTTATATTTATCATATACTTCTTGTAATCCTTTATATTGTGGCGTAAAACCACATTTGCTAGCTACATTTACAATAAGAAGTGCTTTTCCTTCGTAATCTTTTAACGACTTATCTTCTCCTGTTATCGTTTTAGCTGAAAAATCATAAACTGTCATTATCCTTGCTCCTCTCTTCACTATCATTCTATGTTTATACTATACTACATTCGTGAATATACAGCTCTTATTACGTACTTGCACGCTAAAATGATAGCGCTTTATTCCCATTCAAAAATTCGACACAATCTACTAGACTTTTATGTTGGAAAGTTTTACAATTAAATTGTGAACAAAATGTGACAGTTTATATTCCATTATAAAAGAGAAGGATGGTGTTCATTATGAAAACTGCACAACATGAAACGATTTCAAATCGCGAGTTTTATTTCGTACTATATATGATGTTATTGTATGTGATTGGCTGGGTAATCGATGTAAATGGTTTATTTTTAAGCTCCTACTTTAATTTAGCAGGAGAGATTATGCTTCCAATCGTTGGCGGCATTGTTGGACTGTTCGTAATGTCTATCAATAAAGAACAAACGAAATAAGAACATTACAAAAAGGCAGAAGACGAGCTTTCGTTTTCTGCCTTTTTGTATTTTAGCGTATAATAGAAACATGCAGTAAATAAGGAGTGGTAATGATGAAAAAAGTAGAGCAATTATCTTCTCACCTATATCTTATTGATGATTTTGATTTACAACATAATGAAAGAACTGGTACGTACGTTTTATTAGGTGACGATATTACTTTAATTGAAACTTGTGCAGCCCCTTCTCTTCCGTATATTTTAGACGGCTTACAACAATTACATATTGATTTAAACGAAGTTAAAAACATTATCGTTACACATGTTCATTTAGATCACGCCGGTGCTGCTGGTTTAATAATGGAAAAATGCCCAAATGCTACTTTATATGTGCATTCTCGCGGTGCTCGTCATATGATTGATCCAACAAAACTTATTTTAGGCGCAAAAGCTGTATACAAAGAAGATTTCGATAAACTATTTGATCCAATTCTTCCTATAGAAGAAGAACGTGTTCGTATTGTACAACATGGTGATACGTTAAAAATTGCCGAAGATCGTACACTTACATTTTACGATACACCGGGACATGCTAAGCACCATATTAGCATTCACGATTCATTAACAAACGGCATTTTTACTGGCGATACAATTGGCATTTATTATAGAGAACTCGCAGACGTTGGTATAGAACTATATCTCCCATCAACATCTCCTTCACAATTCGAACCAGATTCGATGATTGCTTCTAAAAATCACATTCAAAGTATGAATGTAGATACTATTTATTTCGGTCATTACGGTACATCATCCAATGTTACAGAAGTATATAACCAGCTTGAACATTGGTTACCTATTTTCGTTCATACTGGTAAAGAGGTCTTTGAACAGTATAATGATTTCGATGAAGCGACTAAAGCTTTACAAACTGTATTAATGGATAAGATCTCTTCCCACCTTACAAAGTTAAACGTTCCATCAGATCATTCCGTTTATAACATTTTACATCTAGATATAGAAATTAGCGCGATGGGCATTATTGATTATTTCACGAAGCAAGAAAAAGCAAACTCCACTATTAACTAACCGTAAAAGAAGAGATATACAACAGTAGTTATTGTATATCTCTTTTTTCTTTGAATATATCTTTAATAAAGGATGGTGGAATGCAATGCAAAAAGTGATGTTATACCTCTGTTTTACATTATTTATCGTCTTATTATTATTTGTCGGAGTGAAAATTCAATTTTATTTAGATACAGATGCGCAGGCAAACTTTAACGTGTATCCAAGATTATTCTACTTTACACTCTTCCCTCTTATCGTTGGCATATTATTACGATTCCTTCAATCGATTAATCGCGAAACGAGTAAACAAAGCTGGAGCTTTCAACCAGATAAATTTATCGCAATTACAGTGCCTACAATATTAATTTCCTTTTCTCCAGCTCTACTCTTTTCACCGCTTGGCCAATATCTACCTTATTTAGCTAATATTATTCTTATAAATACAACCTTTGTTACGATAATTAGTTTAATAGCTGGTTATTCCCTTTTAGATTGCTTTATAAAAAAAGATACTGCAAATATGAAAAAATATAATTGAGTACTCTATTGAATCGTGCAAGCCAAGGTTTGTACTTCCTTGGCTTGTTGTTAGAATAATTGCATTTAGCAAACAGTGCGACAGAGCCAAATAATCAATTTTTAAGTGTCGTTGGTTACGGTGGTTTATTTATAAGTGCGATATTACTTGTAAGAGTCGCTATTCATGCGGTAAGGAAATTTAAATAATAATAAAACGAGTATACAATCACATAGATTTTATACTCGTTTTTTATTGTTTATATATTCAATATGTACTAGGAAATTTATGTTAAACTAAAGAAAATCGTGTACTAAGTTAAATAACACTTCAACTAAGGGAGCATTATTATGTATAAACTTTTTGGATTTTCGTGTCTAATGTTTCTCGCAAGTATATGTTCTTTCTTTATTTTAAGAGGGCCTCATGCAAATTTAACCTTAATTATTACGATTCTAGCTATACTTTCATTACTCGGTATTATTTTTGCAATCGCATCAAAGAATTGGTTATTCGGAATAGTTGATACAGCATTAAATGGCGTAATATTAGTAGTTGTATATTTCTTATTGCTAGCAAAAGGAATAGGTGGTTAATATATTTACGTTTCAATAAGAAAAGCTCAAGCTTAAGCTATGAGCTTTTTTACTTATCTCACCTTTTCATCTACATACTCCATAAACTGCTCTGCTTGAATAAATCTTTCTTTGTACGCCTCAGGTACGTCTTCTACTTTCATTCCACCAGTTGATTTTGTCTTTACTTGTACGATTTCATATGTCATTAAAGCTTCCACATAATGGTCAAACTCTTCTTGTGTTAATACTTCTTTACTAGATTTATGACCATTTAATTTATCAAAGTATGGTTGAAGCCCCATACTTACCTTCTTCATCTCTTCTCTTTTTGCTGGTGATAATTGATCATAATCAATATTACCGTTCGAATCTCCGTATACCAGCTTTGCATTTGTTAATTTTTTTAGTTCTTTTGTAAACTCTTCATATTCCTTCGCACCCATTTCATCTTTCGCTTCTGATAATTTTGCATTCAAACGCATATACGCTTCTAATGTCATCGCTCCGGCATGTTTTTTTAAATTCTCAAAAGACCCGTATATACCATCCGCCATAATAGATTGATACGCAAAACCAGTCGTCGGGATTAAAAAAGCCGCTGCAAGCACTCCTGCGATAAGGCGCTTCTTCCTTTTACTTCCCCCGCTCTTCATTTTTATTTGAACAATTACTTTTTCTTTTAACTCCGGCGGGGCAATAATCCCCTTCGCTTCTTCTTGTATAGATTCTCTAACTCTACAATCTAAACTCATTTCACATTCCCTACCTCTCCTAAAAGGATTTCTTCTACTTGCTCTTTTTGACGTAGTTTTTTTAATGCCGCGTGAATTCTAGATTTCACAGTACCGATCGGGATATGTAATATTTGTGCTACTTCTTCTTGTGAATAATCGTGTAAGTATCTTAAGATAATAACTTGTTTCAATTTATACGGTAATTTATGAATGAGTTCGATTAGTTTTTGGTTTGATATTTTACTTACAACATCGTTAGAAAAATCAATTTGTACTGGTTTTCTTTGCTCTTCTGCTTTTTTTATAATTCGTAATCGCATCCACCTCTTTCTTCTATAAGAGTGAATTTGTTTAATCGCAAGTCCAATTAGCCAAGGGCGAAATGGTTTCTTGCTATCATACTTACGAAGCGATTCATATAGCTGTATGTATATTTCTTGAACGACATCATCTACATCTGTTTTATCTTCAATTAAAAAATGTGCTGTTTTATATACTTCTTGAATCGTTTTATCATACAGCTCGCTATATGCTTCTTTATTTCCTGATAAAGTTAAATGGATTAAATCTGTATACACTGTTTCATCCTTCATATACCATCCCTCCTTTGTCTTACACTATATATTGGCAAGTAATTGATATTTCGTTCGATTTTTTCAAAGGTTTTTTATATAAATTAATATAATGATTCAATGAGTTCATAAGCTTCACTTTTGAACTACTCACCACTTAACGTCCTTACGGACTGTTTGAAGTGGAAGATTCCTAAGTACAGAAGCCTAGCGGCTTCTAATTCATTAGGCTATCCCCGTAGTTCCTACGGTTAGAAGCCTTAAAGCTTCATTTTTAAGATTGATACTTGCGTTAATATCTCTGTCGTGATGACTATTGCACGCAGGACAATCCCATTCACGAAGATTTAGATTCTTAACGTCTTTATTTTGATACCCACAACAAGAACATAATTGGCTTGAAGCAAATGTTTTGGATACCGGAATGACTTGCTTTCCATACCATTTTGCCTTGTATTCTAGCATCGTTCTAAATTGTGACCAAGATACTTCACTAATCGCTTTTGCTAACTTATGATTTTTTAACATATTCGATACTTGCAAATCTTCTATACCGATAACATCGTGGTTTTTGATGATTTCAGTTGAGATTTTGTCCAAGTAATCTTTTCTAGCATTAGCTATGTGTTCATGAATTCTAGTTACCTTTACTCGTTGTTTATTCCAGCGAGAAGATCCTTTCATTCTTCTAGAAAGAACACGCTGTGCTTTTGCCAACTTCTCTTCCAATGAGCGAAAAATTTAGGGTTTTTATAGGTTGTTCCATCTGACAAAATGGCGAAATCTTTTAATCCTACATCCATTCCAATATAAGAATGTGTTTTCGGAAGTTCTTGCACTTCTGTTTCAACTAACAATGACACAAAGTATCTGCCAGAAGGGTTCCGTCTAACCGTAGCATTTAAAATACGTCCCTTTACTTCACGACTTTTTGCAAATCGAACAAGACCTAGTTTCGGCAATTTCATTTTGTTCCCCACAACAGCAATGTTTTCATTTGTTTGTTTTGTCGTATAAGATTGTATGTTGTTCTTTTTAGATTTGAAACGCGGGACACTGTTTTGTTTTTTAAAAAAGCGTGTGTAAGCATCCGCAAGGTTGCGAACAGACGATTGAATAGCAACACTATCCACTTCTTTTAGCCAAACAAACTCTTTCTTCATGGCAGGAAGTTTGGCAGAGCATGTACCATATGTCAAACCTTTTCCTGTTTCTTTGTATGCATTATCCCATAGAGATAGGAAATGATTGAATACAAAACGAGAACAACCAATCGTTTTATTGATCAGAATCGCTTGTGCTTTATTTGGATAGATACGAAATTTATACGCTTTATTGATCATCCTTCGTTTCACCTCCATTTCGGTATATGTCTATTATACACCAAACATACATTCTATTTATAGTGAAGTGATTATGACAAATTGTCCGGTAACACTTTACATATGTCGAACAATTAAGATGACTTCCTGTCATCTCTTGTTCGAAGCCAATTCATCTCCCACCTACTCGCTGGGCTACGTCCTTCACGCTCCTTGAGGAAGGAGTCTTCTTGGCTAAATTGATAAAGTCGCATAACTATTATATAATTTTCCAATTCAAGATGCAGGGAAAGCACATGAATGGGTCGAAAGTAGAAAAAGTACAGGGAAAGTAATACTAACTGTCCAGTCCTCTTCCTGAAATGAATACTTGAAACCGAGGTGTCATTCATGGGATCACGAATTATGCATGCTATTATCGCTAACAGGATTGCCGAGAAATTATCTATTCAAGATAAAAATTCTTTCATACTTGGAGGTGTAGCACCTGATGCTGTTCATTCAGCAGCAGAAAAAGGCGCTTCACACTTTTACGCTGGCACAACGAAAAACTATACGAGAAGGATAGATTTCAATTCTTTTTTTCAAAAATATAAAGTTCATATGGATTCCCCTTTTCTCTTAGGCTATTACACCCATCTCATTGCCGATGATAATTGGCTAAGTGGTTTTTTTCTACCTTGGCTAAAAAATAGAATAGAAAATGACGAAACTATCGCACCTATGTACTATAACGATTTTAAATTATTAAATGCAAAGTTGCTTCATCATTACGATAAAGAACAACGACTCTTCTCTCTTCTCAATCAAGAGGCTCACATTGTGGATATTGAAGAGGTTTCTAAAGAAAACGTTTTAGCTTTTCGAAAGTATCTTTTTGAAGATATGTTGTATCCAGAGCAACATTTGCATGAAGACTTACAAGTATTTACGTTTGATCAAATCGTTGGTTATATTGAAACAGCTATTGAAAAAGGCGTATTTTTTATTAATCAACTCTCTAATGAAAAATCCACTTCAAACATGTAACCCCCCTCAATATATTTGAGGGGGGGTTTTTACAAAGCAATATTATTATTTGTTCTTTTCCATAACCGCAAAATAATTCCCTTCACTATCAGCAAAGTTAAACACTTTACCAGAAGGCATAGTTACCATTTCTCCAACAGTAACATTTTTATTTTTTAAATCTGTATATAGTTGATCAAGATTTTCTGAGAAGAACATTAAGGACGGTGTACCAAGATTTAATTCTGGGTTCATTTTCGAAATCACTTCTTTATTATGTAATATAATGCTCGTTTCTGCACCGTTAGCCGGAGCGATTTCAATCCATCTCATTCCTTGCTTATTATCTTCCTCAGCTACTACATGAAACCCTACCTTTTCCGTCCAAAAATTTACTGCCTCATCTTGATTATTTACATACAACATAATTTGTCCGACTTTATGAATCATTTCATTTCCCCCTAATGGTTTTTATATTCTATGTAGCTTTCTACAGATGCTATCGTTATTCCTTTTGAATTTATATGTACTTCTTTGCAAAATTTATCGACTGACTCATCCCATCCAATTCGTCAAAATAATCATTTCTTTCAATCATGTTATATCCGTCGAATCTAATTTCATCTAATACCTTGAAGAATATATCGAAATCCACTTCACCATTTCCTGCTGCTACTTCTATATACTTACTCGAGCTATCACTTTTTACTTCTTTACAATCTTTAATATGAGTTTGTACTATATAATCTTTTAATAGTAATAAACCTTCTACCGGATTTTCATTTACATCACTTATTAAATTTGCTGGGTCAAAGTTAACCGCTAGTCCTTTTGAATTTATACTTTCTAAAAATCTTTTTAACACTATCGCTTTTTCAGAACCCGTCTCAATTGCGAAAATCCCTCCAAATTTGAGTGCTAATTCCCCTATCTCATAACAAACTCGCTCCATTTTATTATAATACTCACTTTTTTCATCATCTGGAATTCCCCCGATATGAGCTGTTATTATCTTTGCTCCTAACTCCAAACCTCTGTCAGTAATGTATTTAAATTGATCTATTTCACTGTCAACTTCCGTTCCCACAATTCCATTTTCTCCAAAGCTAATTGCTAATGATGGAACCTTTATTCCATTAAAAGATAAGCTTTTCTTTAAAGTATTCCATTCTACCCTTGAAATATTAGCTAAGTTGAAGTTCTTATTCATAGCATATAATTGAATAGATTCTAAATTCCATTCTCTCGCCTTTTTTATTCCTTCGTTTACTTCAATATGTTTCGTATTTAAAAACATTCCTAATTTCCTATCCATATATGTACCTTCTTTTTATTATTTCGCATCAGTTTAATATTCGACTCTCTTTATATTACTTCCTTGTACAAAACTAAATGAGAAATAATTTACCTTTATAGATATTTCTTATAAGATAGGTACATTTAAATTCCCTTTGTTATTGAATTACAAACAAAAAAGACGTAACTACAAATAGTTACGTCTTTCCCATTCTTTATCTAGGCTTTTTCTTCCCAGTAAACGCTGGTTTCTTTTTCTTTGGTGCTTTCGGTTTCGTTTCTACAAATGATCCGTTGAACATTTCTTGCTTCGTAAATACGATACCTAGTTTTTTTGCAAATTGAAGTAATTTACGCTCTTCTTGTTGTGTTACAAGAGAAACGACTGTTCCTTCTTTACCCATACGTCCTGTACGTCCTGAGCGGTGAATATATTGGTCTACTGTGTCTGGTAACTCCAAGTGGATTACATGTGTTAAATCATCAATATCAATACCGCGTGCTGCAATATCAGTAGCAAGTAGAATTTCTAATTTCCCGCCGCGGAAAGCACGCATCGTTGCTTCACGCTCTTGCTTACCTGCTTCTGCATGAAGAGCTGCTGCTTTCATTTTACGGAACTGCAATTTCTGAGTAATTTCATCTAAACGGAATGGGTCATTTAAGAAAGCAACTGCTTTTACATCGCCCATATGCATAATTCTTCTTACGTAATCATTTTTTTCGCGTCGCTCACAAATGATATACGTATGCTCAACTAAGCTTTTTGACTCTGCACGAGTTACACGTACCACTTGTGGTTCAACTGCTAAATCACGTGCCGCGTCTTCTGCAGCTTTGGTAATTGTCGCTGAGAAGAATACTAATTGACGGTCGCGCATCGTTGATTTAATTACATCTTGTACTGCGCCCATCATCTTTTGTTTTACAATTTGATCAAACTCATCAAATACAATTGTTTTCACTTCATGCATTTTTAGCTTTTTCATACGAATTAATTCTAAAATACGTCCTGGTGAACCGACAATTACTCTCGGGTGTTTCTTTAATTTTTCAACTTGGCGCTTAATATCTGCACCACCAATTAAAGATGCACCTGAAATTTCAGTCCCTGCTGTAAACTTTTGAACCTCTTCGTGAATTTGCATAACAAGCTCACGTGTTGGCGCTAAAACAACAACTTGTGGTTGTTTTACTTCAGGATTAATTTTATGTAAAAGGGGTAATAAGTACGCTAATGTTTTTCCTGTTCCAGTTGGAGATTCAGCTATAACGTCTTGTCCTTCTAAAATAGTTGGAATCGCTTGTTTTTGAATTTCAGTTAATTCTTTAAAACCAGCCTTCTCCCAAGCTTGTTGTAAAAATGGTTGCATATCTTTTATCATTTGTTTTTCTCCTTTATCTCTATTTTTGAAGAAAATGTTGTATTGTTCGCACCGTTTCTATCATGTGTGAAATAACAGCTATTAAATCATCAACATGGTCTTCTGTAATCGCTTTTTGAAATAGAACCTCTACCTTATTATGATATGAAATCGCTTGCTTATTATATTCGTATGAAAGTTTTTGCGTAATCATTCTTTCTTTTCCCCATATAGAATGCATGAAAGTTTCAATTTCTTCGCACACTACCTCTGGCTTTTCTATCGGGAATGAAAATGCTAACTTCATTTCACAACCTGGTGTAAATTGTGGTACTTCCAATATTTCACCAGATAAGTTCTTTGCATCTACAGATAGTGAAAATGTTGCTTCTACTAACTGTTCGAACGGCTCTGTTAATTGAAATGAAATATTGTATATACGACTTAATGAGGCAAGGTCCATCATATCTTTTCGATCTGTTACAAGAATATCTCCATGTAAATCAAAATCATATACAGCACCTTCTACGATTACTTTTAAATTATCAAAAGCAGTTGGATCAAACATAATTTCCTCCAAAAAACAGGCGCCTTTCGATGGAAAGGCGCCACTTGATGTATATATAGTTTACAGATAAACGAGATGAATTACAACCTTTTAGAATAAACCTACTGCTTTTCCATCTTCATTTACGTCCATTTGTAGTGCTGCTGGCTGTTTTGGAAGGCCTGGCATTGTTAACATTGTTCCTGTTAACGCAACGATAAATCCTGCACCAATTGATGGTTTCAGCTCACGAATTGTAACGATAAAGTCTGATGGACGACCTAATTTTGTTGCATCGTCAGAAAGAGAGTATTGTGTTTTCGCCATACAAATTGGTAGGTTACTCCATCCTTCTCCTTCATATTGAGCCAATTGCTTACGTGCTTTCGGAGCAAATTCAATATCTTTTGCGCCGTACACTTTTTGAGCAATTGTACGAATTTTTTCTTCTAATGGTAATTCTAATTCATAAAGTGGTGCGTAGTTGTTTTCACCTTTTTCAATTTCTTTTAACACTTTCTCAGCAAGGTCAACTCCGCCTTGGCCACCTTTCTCCCAAACTTCAGTTAAGGATACTGCATAGCCACGCTCATTGCACCACTCTTGTAAGTATGCAACTTCTGCATCTGTATCTGTAATAAATTTATTAATTGCAATTACGAAAGGCACACCGAAGCTTTGAATTGTTTCAACATGCTTCTGTAAGTTTTCCATACCTTTTGCTAATGCATCTACATTTTCTTCTTTTAATTGATCTTTTGCCACGCCACCATGCATTTTAAGCGCACGAATAGTCGCAACAATAACAACAGCTTCGGGTTTAATGCCAGCTGCACGAGCTTTTATATCTAAAAACTTCTCTGCACCTAAATCAGCACCAAATCCAGCTTCTGTAATAACATAATCACCTAATTTTGCCGCCATTGTTGTAGCGATAACACTGTTACAACCGTGAGCGATATTCGCAAATGGTCCACCGTGAATGATAGCTGGTGTATTTTCTAACGTTTGTACTAAGTTTGGTTTTAATGCGTCTTTTAATAATAATGTTAACGCACCTTCTACACCTAAATCTTTAACCGTTACAGGTTGATTTGCAAAGTTATAAGCAACTACGATGCGAGATAGACGCGCTTTTAAATCTTGAATATCTGTTGCAAGGCAGAATACAGCCATAATTTCAGATGCTACTGTAATATCGAAACCGTCTTCACGTGGTACACCTTGAACTGGTCCACCAAGACCAATTACTACGTTACGTAGGGCACGATCATTTAAGTCAACACAGCGTTTCCAAACGATTTTACGCGTATCAATTCCAAGTGTGTTTCCTTGTTGGATATGATTATCAATAAACGCCGCTAACGCGTTATTAGCAGTTGTGATCGCATGGATATCTCCAGTAAAGTGAAGGTTAATGTCTTCCATTGGTACAACCTGTGAAAAACCACCACCTGCTGCCCCACCTTTTAGTCCCATCGTTGGTCCAAGAGATGGTTCGCGAAGTGCGATTACTGTTTTCTTACCAATTTTATTAAAAGCTTGACCTAAACCAACTGTTACTGTTGATTTTCCTTCTCCAGCTGGAGTTGGGTTAATCGCTGTTACTAAAACAACTTTACCGTCTTTCTCGTTCTGTAAGCGCTTAAAAATGTCAAGAGATAACTTACCTTTATAATGCCCGTATGGCTCTAATTCATCTTCTAAAATATTTAATTCAGCTGCAATTTCTTGAATCTTCTTCATACTCGCTTCTTGCGCGATTTCAATATCGGATTTAACTGTTGTAGTAGTTGTCATATACCCTAGTCCCCCTTTAATTGGTTCTGATGATATTGTATCAGTTTTTTGTATTTTCTGCACTTATTTACCTCCTAAAAATTCTATCATTTCTTTATATGTTTTTTAACATAAATACCCATAAGAATGTTAATGATTGTTGTAACTCTGTAGGTAGTTGACCTAGCATCTTCTCATTTACTCCGCGCTTATATACACCGATGCCATCTACAACTTCAAAACCTTGTTCTTTCGCTAACTGTTCAAACTCCCAAGGCATCATCGTATTACAAACAACGTCTTTGCCGTATAAACGAGGATAACTGTTCTCTCGAGGCTTGGCTGTCGGTCCTAAAATTGCAATACATGCATACCCATCTCTTTTTAAAACGCGCTTTATCTCATTTAATGCTCGCAATGGCTCCTCGGTCCATTCTAAAGAATTAATTGCCATAATTGATTCAAATTGCTCATTTTCAAATGGTAAAGAAGAAAGATCCCCTTTTATAAAAGATAAATTCGGTCCTTCTCCGCGTTCCTTCCCTTTTTGAATCATCACTTCTGATAAATCTACTCCAACTGCTTTATAGCCCGCGTGACTTAATTTATATGTACCGTATCCATCTCCACAACCAACATCGAGCACTTGAGCTTCTTTCTTCACATACTGTTCAAAAAATGGAATAATTGTACTTCTGCTCCCGCTGTCCCACATCTCCTGACTATTCTGAGTCCAAAATTCTGCACTACTATCCCATTTTTTCTCTGCTGATTCATGCCAATTAAATTTCGTCATACATTCCCCTGCCTTCACGTTTTATCACTCATTTCATTCTACATCATTTTCCAAAATTCCTGTTTATCCCGCTTTAATGGGCAGTAAGACCCCCACCTCAAAATGCAGCGAAAGCAAAGAATTTAGGTGGGGGATCAACTGCCCATAAAAGTCCGATTGGTTCAACTAATAATCAGTGGAGGCTGAAGACCCCCCCACTGATTAAAGTTTCACTTTATCTTCATTAGGAGATGTACAAACTAATGATGAAATCTTTATTCTCCAATTTTTGCTTTACTTGGGTTTAACTCATACTCATGTTCTTCTCTTTATGTAAGATACTATAGGTACACCCAATTGAAAGAGAGGGATGTACATGCGAAGAAAGAGAAATCATCATTTTAAAAGTGGTGAAAAAAACGAAGAGTATGCAGCTGAAATATCACCAGCTGGCATTCCGATTAGACATAACCGTAAAGAAATTGCAAATGAAGTAGAAGGTACAAATACCGGTGCAATGGTAGGCTATGTCGCTTTATTTCTTTCGCTTTTCTCAATTGCATTTTATCCGGTTACACTCGGCTCTCTTGCGATTTTAGTCGGCTTATTAGCTGTCAATTTCGGAGCAAGAACACTTGGATATACTGCGATTGGTTTTGGTAGTTTTTCTGTTTTATTTACTTTACTCTATCCGCTTGCTTTGTCAGCGTTTTAAAAAAAACACACCAAGTTATACTTGGTGTGTTCATTCGTGATACAACATAATATGTCCGCATCCACAGCAATGTTTCGCTGTAATTTCTTGAAACACTGGATAATTCTCTTCATCTCGATGCTCAATAAACACCTTTTCAAATCGATACATATTTTGTGCATACGCCCAATCTTGTTTCGTACGTGCATACAAAGTTGAAGAAAAAAACTCCTCACCACCGCAAACGATACATGTCTTCTTCATTACTACCCCTCCTATGCTTGTCTTACTTCATCTATATGAACATAAGCATAAGAAAAAGACCTTCTATTACTAGAAAGTCTTTTCTGAAACAAAAAGAAATGTACCAAACATTCCTACTCCGCTATATTCTTTCGTAACACCAGCTTCTGTCTTAAATGTTTGCTTTACAGTCATAAAAAATACACCATTTCGTGCATCTGTACTTTCAAATTTTAATTTTTCTTTTTTACCATCTACATTTTGTGTGCATTCAAAACTACTCTCATCACATTTCAACGCATACTTATCCTCTACATACACTTTAAAATCTGATTCTTTTGGACAAGTAATAAGTAAAATCGCCACGAGAATAATACTTATCATACCCACAATTGTATAATATTTCTTCATTTGTACTCCTTTCAAATGACAAGAAAACTTGACTTCATGCGCCAAGTTTTCTTAGTCCACAACCCATTGCCATTCTTGTTCTTTCTTATCAAAAATGAGCCAACCTGTCTCTGTTGCTTCTTCTTTCAATTCATCAATATTATCTAGCACCTCATCCGTACTTTCATACGAACCAACTACATATACCGGAATTTCAAGACCCCTTCTTGACTCAATTTTCCCTGCTAGATCAATATAAAGACCGTCTTCCATTAATGGAATAAGCCCCATGATCAATTCTTTCGAAATTGCTGGGAAAATTTTTGATTTTTGGAACAAAGAAAAACGTTTCTTACCGAAAGCACCGAGTTTATAAGGAATGACTTTACTTAACATGCCTACAAAATCAGCAATTCTACGATAATACACTTTGTTGTACCATCCATCATCATGTGAAAAATAAACAAATCTATTTTTCAATAGCGGAAAGAATGTTCTTGCAAGTGGTTCTTTTTTGTGAGCCAAATATAAAAGCTCTGCAATTTCTTTTGGCTCTAACTCATCTAAATCGCTTGCATCATCAAAATCTACCCAACAAAATTCATCAAATTCATCAATCTCTGCTTGAATTAGCTTATGTATATTTTCTTCCTCAACATATTCAAATAAAGTATGATAATGAAAATCTGTCCATTCAAAGTTATGCTTCAAAAGCAACACTTGATGAAGCGGTGAAGGGATGTTACTTGCAAACTCTTTAAACGTAATTCCTGATGTAATAAAACAATGACCTCGACGATTACCATTAATATATATCATATTCTTTACTTGGTCAGATCCTCCAGACAAAGCACCTAGCCACCTTCGTTTTATATGTTTCAATTCTATAGCATATTTTAACATGAAAAATTTTAGAAACATAGAAAAAAATTCAAAAACTATTTACAATTTCATGTGTTTTATTACATAGTGATTACAAGAAAAAACACCTGCTCGTGAGCAGGCGTTTTTAAAGGATTTCATCTGGGTTTTGAGGATGATGATTTCCCTCTTTCTTTTCATCTTTTTGGAACATCGATTGAATTTTATCAATTGTTTGTGGAGCTAATTCAATCATTTTTTCTGCTAAATGTGTCGCATTTTGTAGATGCAGAATATTTACTCCATCTTTATTCACTACAAGAAATGCTACTGGTGTAATAGAAACACCACCCGCGCTACCGCCACCAAATGCAGGGTTACCGTTCGCTCTTTGTCCATCATTCGTTTGGAAATCAGAACCTCCTGCTCCAAACCCGAACGCTACTTTAGAAACCGTTAACACTACACCACCGTCAGCCGTTTGAACAGGCTCTCCAACAATCGTATTTACATCGACCATTTCTTTTAAATTTTCCATTGCCGCTTTCATTAACCCTTGAATTGGATGATCCACCGTTCATAACCTCCTTTGTCATATCTTTCCTAGTTTTTCCGAAAGTTGGTGAACTAAACATAAAATTTTATATTGATATTAAAAATATTTTTTATAATCTCCGCAGAAACAAAAAATGCCTATGAATTGTAAGAATGTCTCTAACAATTCATAGGGCACTTCAAATTTGATATTTTGTGTTTTTCCATGCAAGATAATTAAGTAAATAAAAATTCATTACATACTTATATTAGATTAGATTGGAAGTGTCTACTTGATCGTATATACTGTAAAACCACTTCACATTTATAAAAAAATGCAAGAAGAAGGTTTTTATCATGGAAATGAGAAATATGTTTGTCCTCACTTCAAATCTCCATATGCATGGATGATATTACAGATGAAAGAGAGAATTCCTAATTATGATGGCCGGACTTTCCCTGTATGGGTTTGGAATAAAAGACCTGACCAAAACCGCCCAGCACTTTTACCTAAAGGTCAAAAAGGTGTCATTCTTACATTAGACATACCAGATGAAGACATTCTTTGGTCTTGTTTTCATACTTGGCACGCTATTTTAAATAATAGTCCTATAACTAAAACGGAGGAAGAATGGGATCATTTCGAAACAGAAGGTTTTCCAAAAGATAAAATGATAGCTACCTGGACCAGAATTTTTGACTTTGATTGGTTACAAAGCCTAGATAAAGATTGGATAGAATTTGATCCAGATTGGGTACAAGGTGTAACACCTCGTATAGAAATGAAACATATAATGAAAGCTAAACGATTCATTGCTAAATAAAGTAGAGAGCCATAGCTTTCTACTTTTTGACTTTATATATAAAATAACGGATTTGAAGAATGAAAATAATTAATATATAGAGTGTAAATCTTCGTATCTTAGATTTACAAGTTGTTGCACGTAACCTTTTTTGTGCCACTTCATATTAAATGACTCTATTATTTCCCCTCATATTCTCACTTCAAAGTCATAATTACCTGTCTTTCAACAAACCCAAACTCTTCATACATTTCTTTTGCAAAATTTCCAGCAAATACATTTAAACGAATTTCTGAATAATTCTTTTGTAATTCCTTAATACCATCCTCCATTAACTTTCTTGACAATCCTTTCCCGCGGTACTCTGGAAAAACATACAATTCGTATATAAACCCTAGTTTTTTATGAGAAAAATAGTCCGTATTTTCCCCTATTAATATCCATCCCATTACATTATTTTCTTCTTTAACGACTAAATAATATGCTCCCTTTTCTACAATCGGCCTTGTAATTTCAATTGCTTTCTCTGTACTTAACTGGCAATTCCCTCTTGTCCCTTCAAAAAGTGATTGAGCTGCATATTGTATTATTTTGCCCGTTTCTTCCCGATTTGCCTTTTCTATCATTTTTCACAACTCTCCTCTTTAATAGGCATTAATATCGCTCGTTCAAGATCCTCCGCTTCCATAACAATTCCCATCAATCCCTTTTCCGTTCTCGTCTCATGAAATTCACCCTTCTCCCAAAATACAGCTTGTCCCGCTTCCACCTTCACTTTTTCTTTATCTGCTCCGCATACATATCCTTCTCCGCCCACAATAAGAAGCAGTTGCGATACAACTGCTTCATGATATCCAATTATTCCATTCTTTTGTAAATGCATAGCACCGATATGTACATTTCCTTTATGATTTAATATTTTCGACATTATGAAATTAGATTGAAATGCTGTGATTTGCTTTCCTACTTCTTCACTACAATCAAAAATTTTCATTACTGGTCCTCCTTATACGTATAAAACCATCCTTACTGTCTGCATCATATGTCCTTCAAAATCTTCCTCAAATTCCTCTAATTGTGCAAAACCTTTCGCTTCATAAAAATGTTTTCCTTTTTCATTCGCTGCTTCTACATGAATGTATAATTTCCGAATTCCTTTTAATGCCGTTAACCCTTTTTGTAATAAAGCACTTCCTATCCCTTTCCCTTGCTGATCGGGTAACAAATAAATCGCGCCTAATTCTGCTTCGTTTTGCAGTCTAACAGGTGAAAAATTCGCAAAGCCAATTACTTCTCCCTCTTCTTCCGCAACGAATAAATGTGTATTTTCGAGACGATATTTCATTTTTTCATCAGAATAAGCCTCGTCTAAGAAACTGTCTTGAATCTTTCTCGGAATAATACCTTCGTACGTATCATGCCAAGCTATTTTCGCTACTGATTGTACAGCGTGAATGTCTTCTTGCTTCATTTCTCTAATTACATATGTCATCTCGATGTCTCCATTCTCTTAAAATTATATTCTGCTAATATACTAGAAGAAATGGCAGAACCATTTTCATAATTTACTTTAATTAATTTTAATTTCTCAATTGAAGCTGTTGCACAATTAAATTTTCCATAAATATATTCCATTGCAATTAAAAACTGATTTACATGTAGCTTATTTGCAATTGTACAATGCGGAACCCATTTTCCAGGCACATAATATGAATTTAAATTATCATGAAAAGTTTTAAAATAATCATGATAAGAATGATGAAGTTTTAACAATTCATCTGTAATGGTCGGTGCTAAAAAGATCGTTCCGTTAGTAGGAAAAGTTCCAACAGCAGGAAAAGTTACCTCAGCCATATTCTCTTGAACTGCTACAAACTCCTCTAATTTCTCCTTATATAAATGAACGTCTAACTCATGGTAATCAGCTAATGTAATATGAGGTTCTACTCCTGCTAATTGATTTGTGCCAATGATATTTGTTATTTCATTTTGCAATTCTATAATTTTATTAGTAAACACACGATCAAATGTAGCAATAATAGCGTACATACTTCCTCACCCCTTTATTACATATAGTGCTTCCCATTCTTCACGAATCATACCCATTCGAATAGAATCATAGTATGTTCCGTTATAATAACGGCATTTGCGCATTCTACCCTCTAAAGTCATTCCTATTTTCTCCGCTACTTTCATCATTCGTTCATTACCAGACCAAGTCGTGATTCCTACCCTACCAATTTCCATCTTTTCAAATAGTAAATCTCGATATAACGTTAACGCTTCTGTACCGTAGCCACCATTCCAGTAATTTGGATTATAAATAACAAGCCCCATCTCCAACCAACGCGTCGGTTTATGCTCCCAATAAAACCCGATTGTTCCTATAATTTGGCCGTTATTTTCTATAATTAATTTAGATAGAGGTTCTTCTTTTAAACGTGTTTGCATCCCCTCTTTAAAAGATGGGTATTCTTGCATTGAAAACGGAAAATACGGTGCATCCCATTTTTTCCATTCTGGATTTTTTTCTTTAAATATGAGATTCCATAATAGGTTTATATCTGATTCTTCAATTGTACGAATTGTAACTTTATCCCCATTTACTATTACGTTTTGCATAATTTTCCTCCTACAACTCTCTTTATTTCATATATAATTATAATATTTTTTCAGAAAAATCAAAACAAATATCATTTATTATATTGTATAATTTTGTTATAAGATACCAATTATTCATGTAGAAAGCTGGTGATTCAATGAATAATCGATTTAGTATTGCTTTATTTCTCACTATTATTACGACAAATATTATTCTCTATTTCTTCTTACCTTTAAGTATTGTTACGAAATGGGACTTCAATGGAACGCCTACATCAACAATGGATAAAAGCACTTTTGTTATCGTAAATATAATTATATGTTCCTTCTTATTCCTTTTATTTTTAGCTTTATCTAAAGTAGAGGGTAATCCGAAATTTCTCCTTTGGATCGGCAACACAATTTTACTATTTTTATTTTTTGTCGATATTATCATTGCCCTCATCGCTCTTGGCTTCACACTTCCTCTTGATCATTTAATATTTTTAGCATTAGGGCTTTTATTTATATTAATAGGCTATTTCAGTTCCAAAATTGATACGACTAAATCAACAATTTCATTGGAATGGAATGATAAGCAGCTTGAAAAAAGAGCTTCAAATATTTGTAGTATTTCAATGATGATTGCAGGTATTTTTCTAGCGGGGCTTCCATTTATCGTTTCTGCTCCGTATAGAGGTTATGCTATACTCACAATTATTTTAGGAATGACGCTTATCATTTTACCGAGTACGATTTACTTACTTATGAAAGACAGCAAGCAATCTACTCCTTTAAAAAAATAATAAAAAAATAGGAGGTTACATCCCTCCTATTTCAGCTTAATATTTTCTTTTTCATTTTTTCTATCTCAACTAAAATACCTTTCTCTATCCAGCCTTCTACTCCATCTCTTTTAATTAAATCATATCCTGAGCAGCTATCATCGATGAGAGAAACAATGTCCCCTTTTCTTACGCTTATTTGTGCACAAGAAATATCGGTTTTCACTGTGCATTCACCTGAATCAAGTTGCCTAATATATTCATTTTTCACAGAGAGTAATTTATTCGTTTCTCTTTGCTTACATATCGTATAATCTTTCAATTTCTCCATAGGCTCTATGTAATAATACGGATATGTCACCCCGCCCTGCATGTCTGAATTCGCATTAAAATCTGCTATCACTTCAAACTCTGGAAAATAGTCTACATATGTATAAGAAAACGTATCACCTGCTCTTGTCCTCTGAATGATAAATGCGTTTAATTGTCCTGCTTCTTTAATCGCATTTCCACCGTCAATTGCAATAATCTTTTTCTCCTTATCAATAACTGGATTGTTTGATGGTGCGTTGTCTGAATAGTTTACAACAGGCCAATGACCGACAACTACGTACTTATTTGCTCTATGTGATTTATTATAAAACTCCGGCATTGCTATCGCATTTTTCCGTTCTGTTTCTTTCCAATCTTCTCTATTTTCAAGGCCAGCATGTACAAAGATATAATCCTCAGTTTCAATCGCTGTTGGCAATTCTGTTAGCCACTTTATTTCTTTTGAAAAATGGCTCATCAGTATGTTTTTCACTTCACAAATATCACTTTCTCCATTAACAGTAACGTTCAATTGCCCTAGCCACTCATTAAAAATTGTATTCTTTCGCGTACATAAATAATGTATTAGCGCAGGGTTTTCATTTACAAGCGCTTCAACTACAACTTCACAATTCCCTTCAATTACATAAACGTTTGGCTTGCTAACTATAAGGTCCATCACATAATTTACGACGCCAATGCTATTTCTTCCTTTCTCACAAAGATCACCATTAATAATTAAATAATCTTCATCTTTAAAATGAACTTTATGTAGTAGTTCCTTAAAAAGATCTAATTCTCCATGAATATCAGAAATAATGATGACTCTTACATCATTTGGTATAGATAATTTCTTTATTTTTTCCAAGTATAAACGCTCCTAACATGCTCTAAATTCAACATTTCCTTGTTAAATTCTAATATTCGACAAATTATATTACTAGACCTGTTCCTAGCTCAAATCTGGAAAAGAAAATAGGCTCCATATATTTTCACACACGGAACCTACTTAGTATTATAACTCTTTATAAAAAGAATAGCTTACCTTATCATAGCCCTCTCTTTCGTAAAAACGATGTGCTTCAATTCTTTGAAACGCGGATGTTAGAACGATAGAACCGCACCCTTTTTCTCTCCCCCATTTTTCTACATAGGACAGCAGAACCTTACCATAACCTTTTGATCTGTGAGCTTCCGCAGTTACAAGGTCATATACGAAAACATGTTTCTCATTATAAAAATTCGTACAAATTGCTACACCGGCCAGACTCACAGCTTCATCCTCTTCATTACGTAACGAGAGTAGTTTATAATTTTCTTCTTTCATTTTTTGAAATAAAGAACTCGCTTCTTCTCTTGAAAGCTTCGTTCGTAATTGCTGTAATACTGGGAATACATCATGTAAATCTGCCTCTGTTACTACCGCTCTAATATTCATTATGAATCTCTCCTTACTATTTATAAAATTTTCTAAATGTTATATCATCATTATAGAAAACCACTGCCCTTAACTTAAGTGACAGTTCTATTCTTTTTTATAAGGCCAGTATAAAGAGGAGCGTCTACGAATGGATCTTACTATCCCATTACAATCGCAAAGTAAAACACCCATTTACATACAGATTTACGAATATATGAAACGAGAAATTTCTCGTGGATCACTATGTGCCGGTACACGCCTTCCTTCTCACAGAAATTTAGCTATGCAACTTAATGTGAGTCGTATTACAGTTGAATCTGCTTATCAACAATTACTAGCTGAAGGGTATGTAGAAAGCAAACCGAAACGCGGGATTTTTGTTGCAGAAGTTGATATCGATGTCATTCAAAAGACACAGCAAATTGCGTCAAACAGTGCTAACAATAAAGAAAATGAACAATATGATTATGATTGTAGTCAAGGACTTATTGATCAAAAAGCTTTTCCGATAACAAACTGGAAAAGAGCAATACAAGAAACTTTATTTCAGTATGAAAATGAATTATTTGCTAAAGAAGATCCACAAGGTGAGCTCGTTCTACGAGAACATATTTCAAAGTATTTATATCATGCTCGCGGGGTACATTCTACACCTGATCAAATTATTATCGGTGCAGGCACGCAGCCTCTTCTTTGGCTACTACTTCAACTACTTGGTTCCAAAAAGGAATATGGAATCGAAAATCCTGGATTTCACCGTATCCCTGCTATGATTCAAAGTTCTGGCCTTCCCGTTCACCCTATCCCTTTAGATGATAAAGGGATTCATATTTCCGCTTTACGTGAATCGGGTTCCAATGTAGCGTATGTCACTCCATCTCACCAATTTCCACTTGGAATCATTATGCCGTTATCTAGAAGACTCGAGTTATTAAAATGGGCGAATGATTGTAAAGGCTATATTATTGAAGATGATTACGACGGGGAATTTCGCTATATAGGAAAACCTATTCCTTCTTTACAAGGGCTAGATTCAACTGAACGTGTTATTTATATGGGAACTTTCTCGAAATCTTTTTTACCTTCTTTACGAATGGGATATATCGTTTTACCACCTTATCTATTAAGTGCTTATCAAGAACTTGGTGGTATGTTTAAACAAACAGTCTCTACGTTGCAACAACTTACCTTTGCTACCTTTATTCAAAATGGTGATTGGGAACGTCATATTAACCGCAGCCGCACGTTATATAAAAGAAAACATAGTTCTTTAATTAAATCTATTACAAACGAAATGGGTAATAACATTCGTATACTCGGTGAACAATCCGGACTTCATATCGTACTTCACGTTCATAATGGGATGAATGAACAAGAACTTATTCATGCGGCTGCGAAACAACGTATTAAGTTATACCCTCTCTCCACATACGATTCTGTTCATAATATAAGAGAGGAGTCGTATGTATTACTCGGTTTTGGCAGTATTCCAGAGGATCGTATCGAAACTGTTGTCCAATTACTGAAAAAAGCCTGGTTCCCTAAATAAGAATAGCTCCACGCAAGTTATATTTACGTGGAGCTATCTTCATTCACTATTTTTCTGATTTCGCTGTTCTTCCTGGTCGTTTAACACCTGTTGTTTCTGTTGAATAGGAAGCTTCAATGATAGCAGTTGGATCTACAGAGAGAACGAGATCTTTCATTTTCGGATAAATGAAACGGTTTGTAATACAATAAATAATTCTCTTTTCTTCTCCTAAAAAACCACCTTCTCCATGTAGATACGTAACAGATAATTGCAATTCTTTCATAAGTAGATCGCCTATTTCTTTATTTTTACCAGAAATAATCATAACGCTCTTTCCTTGATTTATACCATCTAATATGAAATCAATCATCTTCGTAACAATATAGAAAATTGCTAATGAGAACATCGCTTGTTCGATTGAAAATAAAATCGCTACAAATGTGAAAATAACTGCATTTACAGCAAGTAAAAATGTACTAATCGGTACTTTAAAGTGTTTGTTCATCCAAACTGCTAACATTTCTGATCCGTCTATTGCTCCGCCCATTTTGACAACAATCCCAACGCCAATTCCAAACAATACTCCGCCATAAAGTACAATTAATAGTTCAGAAGTTGTAATCGCAGGAAATGGTTTTAAATAAATTAATCCGAGTGTTGTAACTACATTTGCATAAGATGTACGGATGAAGAACTTCTTCCCCATTACTTTTGCGGTAAATAACAGGATAGGAATATTAAGTCCTAAAAACACTCCGTACAGCGGTAATCCAGCAACTTTATTTGCCATGATAGCAATGGCCGTTACCCCGCCATCTACTAATCCATTAGGTGCTAAAATAAGCTCTAATGAACCCGCTACAATAATTGAGCCAATTGTTAATAATATGTATTCAAATAACCTTTTCATTCATTACCCCCAAAACTTATATATTTTCTTAGTATTATTTTAACGTAATTTTACTACTAATTCAAAGATATGAGTTTATATACACAAAAGTTTCACCTTTACAGTGATTTTTTATGTAATTTTTTTATAGAAACACACTTACATATTACAGTAAGTGTGCTCCAAACATTTATTTAAGTTTTGAGTATGAATTCATTTTTAATATTTCATCAACTGCCCTCTTATACCCACCAGCATTTCGAAGTGACTCTCCAACTTTACGACTATTCCCCTTAAACGTTACATCATCCATTACTTTCTCTACGGCTTCACGTAACGATTCAGAAGTTAAATCTTTACGATCAAGCCTTATTCCAGCCCCTACTTCATTCACTCGTTTCGCAACTAAAGGCTGATCTCCTGTTACCGGAATTACAACTAACGGGACACCATAATATAGTGCTTCACTTGAACTATTCATACCACCGTGTGTCACGAATACATCAGCATACTGTAATACTTCTAATTGGGGCACATAATTAAACAACTTAAAGTTATTCGGAATGTTTTCAAATTGACTTATATTTATCTTCTTTCCAACAACTAATATGACTGTCGCTTCTACATCTTTAAACGCTTCAAAACATTTTTCATATAGCTCAGGTTGTTCATTAAAAACTGTTCCCATAGAAATGAAAATCAATTTTTTATCTTTTAAATCTTCCATAGGAAAACTGCCTACTTCTTTACGCGTAGCAATGGATGGGCCGACAAACTTATACGATTCATCGAATACATCTGAACGCGGCTGATATTCCTTTGAAGTATATACAATCGTAATATCACCAGGATGGTTCATAATATCATACATACTATTACATTTCATTCCATACTGTTTATTCCATTTTTCTATTCCCGCTAAACAAGATTGATACAATGGATTCGTTTCATCTACTTTTCTTGATTCATGTTCATCGTTAAAAGTAATATATTGATTAAAAGCAAACGTTGTACAAGAAGAAACGCTAGGTAATTTTAAAGCATTGGCTATAATACGTCCTACCGGAAAATGATTATCGTATATCATGTAATCGTACTTTTCCCCTTTTGTTTCTTCTACAATTTGAGTAACAATACGTTCTGATGCTTCAATCATATGAGATAGCATCGTCAAAGGACTCCCGCCTTCATTTACTCGCTCCATAATATTAATTTGAGAGAGGAAATTCTCAAACACTCGGAATTCTGCACCTGTTGCTTCAATCTTCTTTCTATAATCTTCAATACAATACGAAACAACTGTCTCTCCTCGCCGAATTAACTCACTTACAATAGCTAAAGTCGGATTTATATGACCTTCTCCAGGGAAATTTATTACGAGTACATTTGCCATCATATTCTCTCCTATCTAATATTATTAATAATTAATTATATTAATTAATTTAAAACTATTATAAGGGAATCTATTCTATTACTTTATATTTTTCTCTTCATTTTATTATTGAGAAATATTTTTCATAACCCACATTATTACTCTCATAAAAGAACACTTAACTCTTCATTTACTGAAAAATAAGAGACTTACATTTGGGCATTTTTGCAGATTTATCATCAAAAATATTATTTTGATAATTCATACAAAACTAGAAAAATATAATTTACATACTGATTTCTCACCGTGAATGTATTTAAGTTCTATGTTGTTCCTATCATTATCCACTTGGAACATATTCTGTTATATAATGAATTTATAGAATTTACAGAAAAAAGGAGCAACTTCATGCTACAACAACTATTCACTTCACCTATTTTATCTGTTCAAACTTTACACCCAGGTTATGAAGACCATGCAAGCGATGTGTTTCTCGTCCGAACAGAAGATGCAGAAGTTATCGTTCGTTCTTCTAAAATTAATGAAGAACCAAATAATGATTTTTGGTGGGGATGTAAAAACCTATTTGGAATTGATCCAAGGAACGTACATCATTTAGAAGCTGTGCATACATTGCTGCAAGAACATACTAACCTTCTTATCCCAGCAATATTAGAAAAACATATTTTAAATGGGCGTGAATTCGTTGTAGCCGAAAAGTTAGTAGGTAACACAGTTCAATCTTTTATCGGGCAACCAGATTCTATTTTATTCAGGCTAGGAAAAGGGCTAGCCGAAATACATAAATTTAAAGCTGATTACATCGGAAATGTGTCAGGTTCCTTCCAAATTACACTAGATGAATTCCAATCACACATTTTAAATGTGAGTAAAGAGCTTGTGAATATGTTTTATTCCGATAATGAAAGCATACAAAATGCATTTCCTACTTTTGAATCACAACTTTCTTCCTTACCAGCACCAAAAGAATCAACGCTCGTTTTAATTGATATGGATCCTACTCAGTTTTTATCAAATGGTACATCTATTACAGGCTTAGTAGATACAGAAGCCTATGCAGTTGCTCCAAGGGAGTTTGATTTTATCGGCTTAGAATATATATTTACCGAAAAAGAGGCTCATGCTTTTCAACAAGGTTACGAAACCATTATGCCCATTCCTAATCTTACAGAATGTAGACCTCCCTATCGATATTTATACCGGTTACTATCAGTTCAAGGCAGCGTGGAGTTAGAAAAGTGGTTAAGTCATCCATCCTATTTTTAAATACGAATGAGGGGGATTATGAAATGAATATTGAACGAAAGAAATCTTTAACAGCAAACGAAATTCAGCAAATGAAAGAGTTAGCTCATATTTGTGGGCAACACGATGAAATTGATTACTCGTCAGATTTACATGTAAACTTTTTAACTGCTCGTAATAATGAAGAGTTAAATGATTTTCTACTTTATGACGATACTCAATTAATCGGTGCATTAAGTATGTATGACTTTGAAAGACCGACAAAACTGGAGTTAATAGGGTTTGTTCATCCGAACTATAGGAAACAACATATAGGCACTACTCTTTTACAAACCGCAATGAAAGAAATACGAATAAGAAAAGCAGATGAAGCTCTCATTATTATAAATGGGGCGTCTGCTTCTGGGAAAGAATTTGCAAAGCATATGAAGTTACTTTATTTATATAGTGAATATAGTATGGAGTTCAAAGCAAAAGAAGTGCAAAAAACAACAAAGAATACTATACAGCTCACTCTTGCATCTTCAGCATCACTTCTTGATCTTATTGAACTTTCCAGTAAAGCTTTTGGAGATTCAGTAGAAAATACCGCTACATGGTTACAAAAGATGATGAATTCACCTTCCCATCAAGTTTACAGTGCTCTTATCGACGAAAAAGTGATAGGAACGATTACAGTTTCTGAGCAAGAGCAATCTACTACACTATCAGGCTTCGCCGTTCATCCTTCTTATCAAGGTAAAGGATACGGAAAAGATATTCTTAGTTATATGGTATATACCCTTATTTCAGAAGGAATATCAACAATTGAATTAGACGTCGAAACGAAAAATAACAATGCTTTAAAACTATATACACAATGTGGTTTTGAAATAAAAACGAAGCATGACTACTATAATGTAATGAATCTTGATGTGAATACATATGTCTAAAAAACTAATTTATTCTAATTATGATATTTTTGCAGACATCTATAATAAACATTGGGGGCATTATGCTGAACACTCCTATCTACTTTTGGAAAAACTCGTTTTATAATATGCACCACCACATTCTCATGTTTTAGATCTTTGCTGCGGGATTGGTCACCTTACTAAGAAATTAATTGATAATACTTTTGTAGTAACTGGTATAGATGGTTCTGCTCAAATGATTGAATACGCACGTCAAAACGCGCCAGACGCAACATTTATCGTCGATGATGCTCGTTATTTCAATATAAATAAGCATTTTCACTATGTTATCTCTACTGGCGATAGCTTAAACCATATTTTAAAATTAGATGAATTAAAAAGTGTTTTTCGTAATGTTTACTCCGTATTACATAACGAAGGTACATTCGTATTTGATATGAATATGGAGAAAGGTTTTCTTGAAAATTGGGTTGCTTCATTTCATATTTCAGCGGAAGAATATGTTTGTACGATTGATTCTTCCTATGATAATGAAAATAAAAAAGCAGAAATGAACTTTATACTATTTAAACATGATCTAGATAACGCTTGGACAAGAAGTGACTTTTCTTTTGAGGAAGCTTGTTATTCCAATGAAGAAATAATTTCTTCATTGGAATCTGTAGGTTTTAAAAACATTCAAATACACGGTACAAATAGAGCATTTTTCATTTGCCAAAAATAAAAAAACTGAATCATAACGATTCAGTTTTTTCTTAGTATATTTACGACAGCAGTCGTTTCATTATTTTCTTTATACACTCGCGGGATTCTTCTGTCTAACATACATGTAACTTCATAGTTAATGGTACCTAACATATCCGCGATGTCTTCTACTGCAATGTTTTCTTCGCCTTGTTTACCGTAGAATACTACTTCGTCCCCAACTTGTACTGGCATTGCTTTTGAAACGTCTAACATAAGCTGATCCATACAAACACGGCCAATAACAGGTACTCGAACTCCATTTATTAATGCATGCCCTTTATTAGATAACTGACGATTATAGCCATCAGCATAGCCAATCGGTACAGTTGCAATCCATTCTTCACCCGTCGTTACATACGTATTCCCATAACTTACACCACGATTCTTCTTCGCATGTTTAATGTGAGCTATTTTTGATTTTAACGACAACGCAGGCTGTAAAGAAACAACTGAATGATCTACCTCTTTTGAAGGGTACATTCCATAAATTCCAATACCTACTCGAACCATATTTTGAAATGTATTGCTTAGTTCCATTGAACCTGCACTATTTGAACTATGAATATATGGAATATGAATTCCTAATTCTTTTGCTGCATTGACAGCTTTCTCAAATAAACTTGTTTGCATATTCGTATATGATTTATCAATTTCATCTGCCGTAGAGTAATGTGTAAACATTCCTACTACCTCTACATACTCCATACGGTTTAATTCTTCTAAAAATGGTTTAACCTCTTCTTCTTGTAAACCGATACGACTCATTCCTGTATCAATTTTCACTTGAATTTGCGCTTTCTTTTGAAGACGGTTTGCGATTTCATTTATACCATGTAAATCTTCACTTCTATAAACAGTCATCATAACGTCATATTGAATTGCCTCTTCAGCAGCTGCTACTGATGTATAACCTAAAATTAAAATCGGCACGTTAATTCCTGCTTCTCTTAACTCTATCGCTTCATCTACAAATGCAACTGCAAGCTGATTTATTCCTGCTTCAATAGCAGCTTTCGCAACTTCAACTGCCCCGTGGCCATACCCATTTGCTTTTACAGCAGCCATCATTGCAATATTTTCATCATTCACTCGTTTTTTAAATTCTTTTACATTATGTTTTACTGCATTTAAGTCAACTTCAATAATTGTATCTCTTCCATATTTCAAACTCATTGGTCTAACTCCTAACTCAATAATTGCATTCCATTCTATTTCACGTTTCATATGACCTTTTACAATATAATACTTTTCAATATGCTAGTCAAACTACTAGAATTTTCGGAATTTTGAGTATGATATAATACCCTTAAGAAACTATTATATACGGAGATGAGGAGAATTACAATGTTTGTAGAATCTGCCTTGCATCAACTTAAAGTTGCTGTTGATACTTCTATTCAAATGCTTAACCAATGTAATGAAGAAGAATTAAAAATACAACCCATTCACGCAAAGCGATCTTTATTTGAAATGTGTGCACATCTTTCTCTTATTTGCCATGCAGATCTCCTCATTTTAAATGGGATTACGGAAAAACAACTACATACTTTCTATAAAGAACAAACACCCGAAACAATTACGCAAATACAACAAACGATGATACAGGGCTACGATTTACTTTCTAAAACTTTTTTATCCTATTCCAATGAACAATTAGCAGAAATTAAGACTGCTTATTGGGGTATTTCTTATTCACGCTTTGAATGGTTGCTTGAAATTGTTGCACACTTTTATCATCATCGTGGGCAAATTCATATTTTATTATGTGAGCATACAAAAGATCCTCACATTGCTTTATTTGAGTGATTTTCCACTCATTCATTATCCAGTACACTTTCGTTGTTTATAAATAGAGAAGCGATAAAACCAATAAAAAGTATCATTCCTAATAAAATAAACGTTTGAGCATAACTTCCTATTTTCATAAGATAAATAGAAATGACGGGTCCTATACTAGTGCCTAAAAATAAAATAAAAGTATAAATAGAAACTGCTATTCCCCTTGCTTTCCCTCCTAGTTGGCCAACAAGAGAAACTAAAGACGGAACGGATATAGCAATACCTATTACAAAACAGACACTCATTATGACAAGAAGAGGCAAATACGAAACAAAGCCCATTGCACTTAGACTAAAAATAGCGACCAGCAATCCACCTTGAAGAACTTTCCTTACTTCGAACCTCTTCGTTAAACGACCCGCAATTGGTGATAGAATCATACCAATTAGCCCCGCTAAGCGAAAATAAAGAATTTGTTCTGCAGTTAAATTATAAGTAGGAGAGCTCAAATAATTCCCTAAAACAGTATACATATTAACAAAAGCCATTAATAAAACAAACGCAATCATATAGCTCAATACTAAGCTTTTATGTGTAAAGACTTTACCCATCTGTTTAATCGGTCCCAAAATATCAGTATAAGATTGAGATATCTCCCCTTTCGGAAGAGAATACTGAATCCATACAGCAGTAATCATATAGACAACGCTAAGAAGAAAGAACACCATATGCCATCCAAAATGTTGACTAACAACCGTACTTATTACCTGCCCTACAATTCCAGCTACTAAAAAACCGGTACTAACAAATCCTATTGTTGTAACCTTTTTTTCTACCGGAAACATTTCTACAACGTATGCTAACGCTACCGGAGAAAATGTAGCTGCTGCAATACCCTGTAAGCCCCTAAAAATAACAAGCCAAAATATACTATCCACAAATCCTAAGGAAAACGAAATAATCGACAGAGCAAGTAATCCAATGAAGATTACTTGCTTCCGCCCATATTTATCAGAGATTGCCCCAAATAACAAGCAACCTATAGCAAAGCCAACAGAAAATATACTGCCTGTAGCTGCAGCTTGTGCTAGTGAAACATTAAAAAGGTCTGAAAATAGTGCAATTAAAGGGATTGTTACATATAAGCTAGACATCACTACCATACCCGACCAACATAATACAACGGTCATTATTGTATAATTCTTTTCACTATTTATTTCCTTTCCTATTTCCATCATAATATCTCTCCCTTATTACAATTTTTTATCAATTTAAAACCTCTAAAGCACGCTTACTTATTTTAATTACATCGTAAAAAGTATGACTACCTCAAAAGTTAGTTAAACATATAATAAGGTAAGCTAATTATATTTCCAAATAAATAAGTTGACCCTTATAATCAACTTATTTACCTACCTTCTCCTAATTTCACCTGCATATTTACTTGCATTTTATTTAATAACCTTTCTAAAACTTGACGCTCTTCTTGATTAAAATCGTCAACTAACGAAGCGCAAGATAACCAAAAAGTTGGTAAAGAGTGCGTAACTAATTCTTTTCCTTTTGGAGTAATTTTCACTTTTAATCTTCTTCGATCTTTAGAATGATGGAATCTTACGATTAACTCTCGTTTCTCCATCCAATCTAATAGACCAGTGACAGAAGCACGTGTTATCCCTAATCGACTCGCAATATCAGAAGGGCTCATATTCACTTCTTCCCCATTGGATTCCATTTCACGTAAAATAAACAACAGTAAAAAATCTAATTTACTTTCCGAAATACCAAGCGGAGCTAAATCAACGTCAACAGAATCAAGAACATTATCAGACGTCCATAACATTAACAAACCAATTTTTGCTGCGATTGGATCCGTATCCGCTGATGCTGTCTTTTTTATTAGCTCAGCATACGGCCCAATCCCTAAAGGAAGAGAATCTTTTTTTGAATCCATTCATCTTCACTCTCCTTTCTCTTCAATTAATTAGCTTACCTAACTACTTTTCATTATACTCACATTTTTCCTTTTATTGCAAGAATATTGTTAGACAAAAAAATCCTGTAATTAAAACAGGATTTTTCAAACTGACTAGCTATTATTTTTAAATAAGACGAAACTCCTTTAAGGCAAAGGAAATACCACCTTCACTCGCCTTCTTTGTAACGAAATCAGCTCTTGTTTTTAACTCTTCTCCGCCATTCCCCATCGCAATACCTAATCCTACATACTGCAACATCTCAATATCATTTCCACCGTCGCCAAATGCAATCGCTTCTGATTTACAAATGTTTAAGTGATCTAATATCTTTTGAATTGCAGTTAATTTTGATACTTTACTATCTTCCAATACATTTATAACGTAATTATGAAAACGGTCAAACGTAAGTAATGGATATCTTTCAATAAACTTTTGAGCTTCTGTTTCATCAGCATACAGACATAAACAATAGATTTCTTCTGACAAATCTCTGCTTTTTTCAGGATACTTCTCTAAATTCAACGTCTCGCTAAGTGCTTGCATTACACGCTCATTATCCGAGTCTATTCCGTTCATTGCAAAATCCTCGGTAAAATAAGAAATACCGTAACCATGTAATGCAGCAAATCTCGAGATATCATGAACGATTTCACTAGAAAGTACCGATTTATGTAGGACTGTTTCTCCACACTTAATATGTGCACCATTTGCAGAAATAAACGTATTTATGCCTAGTTCCATAAATTGCGTACATAAGCTATATGGTCTCCCTGTTGTAACAACTACGTGAATCCCTTTAGCTATTAATCTTTGTATCGCTTCTTTTGTACTTTCGTGCATACTTCTATCAATCTCACTTAAAAGCGTACCATCAACATCAAAGAACACTACTTTGTACATAGGTCTTTACATCCCGTCTAAATGACTCGTATCATTAATGAAATGTACCGTTTTTTGTTCGCCATCAATTTCAATTAAACTTATTCCCGTATCTCCCATTTTAAAATAATAATCCATTGAGATTGGCATTTTGAAAAATGCACGTAATAGACTATTTATTACACCACCATGTGCAACGATTGCAATTCGGTCATATGTATTCTCTGTCACGATTTTAGAAAAGATTCCCTCTATTCTCATTCTAAATTCAATAAATGATTCCCCGTTTTCAAAACGGTCATGAAGAAACTTTGGCTCTGGATATTTCTTTGCTTCTTCAAAAGATAAGCCAGCTTGCACTCCGTTATTAAACTCCATTAATTCCTCTTCTAGTTGAATTGGGCATCCAATTCCTTCAGCTAACGTTTCACCCGTTTCACGAGCACGTTTTAACGTACTTGCCCAAATGAAATCTGGCGAAAAATCTGCTTTCACTTTCTGTACAAGCCTTTGCACTTGCTGTCTTCCCTTTTCTGTTAATTCAAAGTCAGCTCGTCCTTCATGTACATGTAAAATATCTGCTTCAGATTCTCCGTGGCGTATTAGTAGTATTTGCAATCTTATTCCCCCTTCTCTCCTTAAAACCAAGGTTAAATTTTAACATATTATTAAAATTTTTCAAAATAATAAAGCAATCCCCATCAATCTAAGAATGAACATTGTAATCTATAAAAAATAAAAAGAGAAATGGCATCCCATTTCTCTTTTTCACTCTTATTGTTCTTTTGGTGTATCTGAAGGAGGCAATTTCTTCGCTTGTTTTTCTTTAAAGATTTCTCCAATTGCCCCGAGAGTACCAAGCGTCTCAATTGCATTAGACGGAATAAAGACTTTATTTGCTGGTCCTTTCGCAACCTCAATCAATGATTCAAATGATTTATAAGCAAGTACGCGTTCATCTAAATCTGCTGCACGAAGTAATTCAATTCGATTTTGTTCTGCTTTTGCAATTTCCTCAATCGCTCTTGCTTCCCCTTGCGCTTCTAGTTCCTTTGCTTCTTTTATACCTTCAGCTTCTCGAATACGTGCTTCTTTATCCCCTTCAGCCATTAATATTTTACTTTGCTTTTCCCCTTCAGCACGAAGGACTTTATCTTGTTTTGCGGCTTCAGCTTCTAATATGATCGCACGTTTATTACGTTCTGCTTTCATTTGTTTTTCCATTGATGCTTGCACATCTTTTGGCGGATTAATATCAACAACTTCAACACGTTCAATACGAACGCCCCATTTTTCTGTTGCTTCATCAAGCGCTAAGCGAATTTCTGTTGAAATTTTTTCACGACCAGACAACGTTTCATCCAGTTCCATTTTACCGATAATTTGGCGCATCGTTGCAGAAGTAATGTTACGAACACCATATTCATAGTTCGAAATACCATATGTCGCAAGTTCTGGTTCCACAATTTGATAGAAAATAATTGTATCAATTTCTACTTGTACATTATCTTTCGTAATTACCTTCTGCGGTGGTACATTCGTTTGTTGAATACGTAAGTCATGATATACACGAACGCGGTCTACAATTGGTATTAATAAATTTAATCCGGGCTGCATAATACGCTGAAACTTACCAAATCTCTCAACGACTCCAACTTTTTGCTGTGGAATAATTTTAATTGTTAATGCGATAAATGTAACAACAATTAGTGCGAAAATAATCGTTAATGTCAATGCTACTGCCATATTTATTCACTCTCCTTTTTCACTTGTAATATAGTACTATTCCTCTTTATAACAATAACTTTTTCTCCAGCATCAATTGGATCATCTGCAATAGCTGTCCAAGTATCTCCATCCACCTTCACAATACCATTCGCTTCATTTGTAATCGCTTGCATAACAATCCCTTTTTTACCAACTAGCAAATCTACTGTATCAGTAAAACCTTTTGCTTCTCGAAAGTTTTTTGAAATTCTTTTTGTAAAGAAAGTCAATGTTAAACTTACAATCGCACCAGCAATAACTTGTAACAGTAGTGCATCAGGAGCAAATAAAGCAATTAGACCTCCGACAACAGCTCCAATTCCAAGCCAAAGCATGTAAAACGTAATCGATAACATTTCCGCAATAAATAAAATACCAGCTATTATAAACCAAATTACCCAAGCAGCCATATGCAACCCTCACTTTCTTTCTCATTTTCTATATGTATATGAAGAAAAGAATGGTTTATCCGCCCTTTCTTATACATGGGCGCTTACTACAAGCTATTGTACCTATTCACTGTTATAATGAGTATTTTTAAAATACTATATTAATATATTCTTCATTATACATGAAAATCCCTTTCAAAAAGCGACAAAAAATGAAATTCTTTCGAAAATTTAACTTTCAATTTATACTTATTTTAACTACTAAAATATTATTTTTTAGGAAGGTGGTGTGCTTGTTGCATAGTCGTTCATTAACTTACTATTTAGGATCAAAAATATGCATTACTCTCGCTGACATCGTATACATCATGATTATTACAACCCATATGTATATCACAACGAAATCAGCAACATTAACTGCTCTATTTCCATTACTCCAAGTCATAACTACTCTTATAGCAAATACATCTGCACCACTTATCATGAATCGTTTTCCATCTTATTCATTACTTTTTACACTACAATGGACAAAAACTGCTCTATTATTTTTATTAATGATATTATTCCCATTCCTGTCCACAAACGTTGTAGCACTATTCATTTTCATTTTTTTCATTTCATTATGTAGCGGCTGGAGCGCACCATTATTATACAGTATCCTACCTCGCCTTACACGAAAAGAAAAATTAGTAAAAGTAAATAGTATTTTTTCCTTTTCCACACAAATTGCGCAGGCCGCTGCTTATTCATTTACAAGTGTTATTGTTCTTCTTATCGGCGCTACTTCTACACTTATGATGAATAACATATTGATGATTTTTGGGTGTGTTGCACTACACGCTTCATTACGTTCCATACATAATGAACGAGTAATAGAGCCTTCTTCTTCAAAAGGCGCTATTTTGTTGGAAGGTTGGAAACTCTTATTTCAGAACCCGTCTCTCCGTATCGTTACATGTATGGACTTAATTGAAACTTTCGCAGGGACGATATGGATCGGTGCTATTACGATGGCTTATGTAACGACTGTCCTTCATAAAGGCGAAGAATGGTGGGGATATATTAATACAAGTTATTATGTGGGGACGTTAATTGGCGGGATATTAGCGTGGAAAATGAGTACATACATTCAAAACAATTTAATACGCTCCATGGCGATAGGCTCTCTTATGTTTAGTATTCTTACATTTTTATATGGAATGACAAGTAGCGGGTTTATTGCGCTTTTTCTATGCGTTCTAATGGGGCCATGTTATCAAATTAGAGATATTTCTCAAACGACAGTGCTACAATCAAGTGTCGCTCCTACTTTATTATCAAAAATGTATACAGCTCATGGTGCACTCCTCTCGACAGCTTCTGGTCTTTCTATGCTTAGCGTTGGAATTATTACCGATTTATTTGGTGTTCGTACGATTTATATCATCGCTGCTTTTCTTATTTTATGTTCCGCTTGTTTATCTTTTAGCCTATTAAAATATAATCAGACCGACCAGAAAGATATTTCGATGTAATCAATAAAGTAAAAAGGACAGGAACTCCTGTCCTTTTTACTTTATTCTATTTATGACAAACCCGGAATTTTCCGGTGTTTTGTCGCTTGTTCAAAAGCATATGCTAGTTTAATCAAGATCCCCTCAGAAAAAGCCGTGCTTGCAAGAGTAATTCCAAACGGTCTCCCGTTATCCATATATCCCGCCGGTATTGCTATAGACGGATAACCTGCTTTCGCACATATAGTGGAGCCGATATAGGAAGGGAATAAAATTGCATCAAGATTATATTTTTCCAGTGTAAAGTCAATACCTTGTTCTTGCGAAAAATATATATCTTCTAATCTTGCGTTTATATATTCAGGATTCCTTAACGTATTGGGAAAATCTTTTCTTCCTTCTAACTTAGTTTGCCCATATTTCAAAGCTCTTTCTGCTATGTTCTCGTTAAACTCCATTAACTCCGAAATTGAATGCACCGGAATAGTATGAGATAATTTCGAAAGATAGTTATCTAAACTATGCTTTAGTTCATAAAGCGGTACTCCCCAGCTCCATTCTCTATGAAAAGACGGAATATCAATATTTTCTACTACTACCGCTCCCTCACTACGCAATACTTCAATTGTTTCCTTAAACAATTTTTCATCATACTCACCAGATTCATAATAATCTTTTGGCGCATTGCTATATACACCAATCTTTGCTCCATGTAAGCCATTAACATCAAGATATTTTGTATAATCATGTTCTGCTATACCTTCACTTTTATGAGTAGCTACATCCTTCTCATCTACCCCAGTTAAATTCCCTAACAAAATAGCGGCATCTGTTACTGTTCTAGCAAATGGACCCGCTGTATCTTGCGAATACGTGAACGGAATAATGCCTCTACGACTAATTAAACCAACAGTCGGTTTAATACCGACTACAGAGTTTTGAACAGCTGGACTTAATATAGAAGCATCTGTTTCCGTTCCAACAGATAATACTGTAAAGTTAGCGGCAACTGCTATCGCAGATCCTGTACTTGAGCCACCAACAAACATATTATCCTCACCTGTACCGTAAGGGTTTATTGTTTGTCCACCTCTTGCACTATATCCAGCCCACATGTCAAAAGACATTGCATTTGCTAACTCTGTCATATTTGTCTTTCCTATTATGATTGCTCCTGCTTCTCTCAGTTTCGTAACGAGAAATGCATCCTCACTACTAATATTTTGTTCCAAGGCAATCGTACCTGCACTTGTATGCATGGAATCATTCGTTTCAATATTGTCCTTAAGTAAAACAGGTATACCATGTAATGGACCTCTTATACCTTTTATCTTTCTTTCATAATCTAACGCTTCTGCAATAAAAACGGCATCTGGATTGATTTCTAAAATAGAATTAATTTTTGGTCCATCTTGATCATATTTTGCAATTCTATGAAGATAATACATAACTAATTCTTTTGAAGTTAATTGTCCAGCTTCCATCGCTGCTTGTATATCATGAATTGTTAATTCTTTTTGTAATTGTGCATTGAATTGAATCTCCATCGTCATTCTCCTTCTATAAAGCCTTTTATTGATATCATGTATCTATTACTTGTTCATTTTCTCCGCTCCTCGTATATACAAATACAATCCCTGTAAAAGAATTCAACTTGCCAATGTAAAAACCTTTTATTTCCTGAAAAATAAAAAAAGTCTGAAACGAGTTCACCTTCGCTTCAGACCCTATTATTATTGCACGTATACTTCTTCTAACAGATGTAAAAACTCCCCTTGTTTCCCAGCTAATTCAGGGCATTTTGCAATATCAATCCATTCGTAGCAAAATACTAAACCTTCATCTTCCTCACCAGCACTTACAATATGTTCCCAATCATCTTTTACATCTGTTAGTAACGTTACATGGAAGAAATGGCGCTTTTGATATTCTTTTTTGTCTTTCACAAGTATGATGTAATCGGCTAGGAATCTTTCTATGCATAAATGGCGTAATCCAGATTCCTCTTGTACTTCACGTAAAAGTGCTGCTTCTAACGTTTCCCCTTCGTCAACTGTTCCCCCTGGTATTTGTATACCAGCTTCAGGTATATCACGATGTTTAAAAACAAGCAGTTGCATAACTCCTTCTTTTTCTCTTGTTACATATGCGTGTACTTTTTTCTTATATAACACCGTCATAATCCTTCTCTCCCCTCAATTTTTCACTGCGTTACTTCTTCAAGTGTCAGTTGATTTTCATATAAATATGTAGCTTGTGGATTTCCCACATACCTCACATGCCATGGTTCATATCGATAACCTGTAAGCGATTCTTTCTCTTTTGTATATCGAATGACAAAACCAAATTTATGGGCATTTTCAGAAAGCCACTGCCCTTCTTTCGTTTCGCCAAAAATTGTCTCTAATTGAAACTTAGCAGATTGAGATGTAATATCCATAGCTAGACCAGTTTGATGTTCACTCGTTCCAGGAACTGCGCTAGACATCGCTGTTTTTACTTCTCCATCTTGTTTTTTATACATCGTATTTAATGCTTTTTGTCGATCAAAAGACCTAAATCCAGAAACCGCAAAAAGAAAAACGCCCTCCTTATCAGCTTGCTGAAACATTTCCTCAAGCGCTCCTGCTGCCTCTTTTCTCATTTTTTTCTTTTCTTGATCACCTTCACTTGAGTAACGCACTTTCGGAATAACTAAATCTGGCGGTCTATACCCATCTGGTAAACGCCTATTTTTATTTACAAGCACAAGCATCGAATTTGGATTACTAATTACCGCAATATCTCCATCCATATTCGCAATCGTTTCTTTCGCTTTCGGAAATATGTTATTTACATTTACCTCACGCGCCTGCTTATCCTTATACATTTTATAATTGATTCCTGCTACTCCAACAATGAGTATCATCGCTACGATACCAAGTAGTGTCCATCTTTTTTTCATATAACGACCTCTTATTTTAATAATTTGGCCATTTCATACTCATCGATGTTCTCGCCATCGATAATAAGAGCAGCTCTTTTGACACCTTCTTTCTCAAATCCAGCTTTTGTATATAGTGTCTGAGCTCTTGTATTGTGGGCCATTACCGTTAATTCTAAACGCCATACATCATGTAATCTTGCCCACTTCTCAGCCTCTTTAAACAATCTCGTCCCAATACCTCGCCCGCTATACTCTTGCAAAATACCAATTACAATACCTGCTACATGTCTTTTTCTTTGAATATGATTTCCATTCACTAAAATAAACCCTACTATTCTCTCATCTTCAACTGCTACCAATATTGTTGCATACTTATTTTCTATAAAGCGATGAATCATCTGTTCTTGTTGCTCGTCTGTAAATTTTCTTTCTCCTGGTTCATATAACATAAATTTCGTTTCCTCATCTAGTTGCTTACTTAATTGCAAAAATGGTGCTGCATCTTCTATTTTAATCTCCCTAATCACTTCAATCACCCTACCAATTTCATAATAAAAAGTTTTCCTTGTAAAAAGATTTTCTCCACTTTCCTGAAAATCCCTTTGTAAATCTCCCAGTATAATTTGACAAATTTCGATATTACTATAACAACGACAAATTATGTCTATTCTGTGACGTCTCATCATGACAAAAAAAACGTAAGTATTACACTCACGTTTTTTCAAACTCTTCCACTCATTTATGTTTCACTTTATCCATTCACTTTTTCTGCTTGCCAGAAATATTCACCAAACGCTTTAGCAAGGGCATCAATCGATCGGTTTAGTTCTTCCTCTGTATTATCTACGCCACCAACTTCAATTAATATCGCTTGCCCGGATAAGTCTTGATTGTAGACACCATTTCCTGTTTGGAATCCTTTTTGAATGACACCACGACTCACTCCTGGATACTTCTTGCTAATCGTCTCATGTAAAGCCGTTGCTAATTGCAAGTTTTTTTCATAGTTTTTGTTTCCTTTCCCTACTACAAATGCAAGCTTCGCATATGATTTATCACCAATTGTTTTTGTCGTAACATTCTTCCGAGCACTATCACGGTGTATGTCGAAAAAATATTGTAGTTCTTTATTACCAGTCATTGCTTCTTGTACAATTTCCCGTGACATTTTGTAAGAACTATTACTATTTAACCCTTTACTAATCAACTTTTGACCAATATCTGTTTTATCGTTAGTAGCTCCGATCCCTTCGCTTACTAATTGTTCACGAAATCGATCGCCCACTATTGATATGTTCGTAACAGAACTGGTCGCTTTATTCGCATTTGGATCGTTTGCTAAATTAAGTAACGGCAAATAAGATTCCCAACTATGCGAATGATAAATAAACGCAACTTGTCTTTTTCCTGTCGTTTGAGCCGGTTGCTTTTTCTCTTTGTTCGTATCTGGCTTTTGAGCCTGTCCACCTTCACCAGTCCGTTCTTTTACTACTTCTTCAAGTGGAACGCTCGACTCTATCGGTAAGTTAGAATAATTTGTCCCTTCACCCGCAATTACAATTTCTGTATCGTACTTACCAAAACCAGGTAGCTCTTTGCCGACAAAACTGCGTACATCGTTAAAACGAATATTCGTAGCCATCGAAAAGAGAAAAGAAGAAATCGAAAAATCCTGATTTAAATTTCGATACTCTTGTGTAAAATAATGATTCTCTTTCCCAAGAACGTACATGTAACCATTCATCGATAGCTCATTTAACCAATTATATAAATACGTTGACTTTGTCTCTTTCATAGAAGTTACCATCATACTAATAAGAAAGAAAGTCGCTAGTACTGTAGCAATAATAAATAAAACTAACTTACGTACACTTGTGAATTTCACATAAAAAAAGCCTCGATTCATACTATCACCCTCTCTATTCCAAGTTATGTACAAGCTCTAGAGAATAGACCGTCTAAATTCCGGCTATATTGTTTATGAGGTGAAATGAATTGAAGCTACTAATAGGAACATTACCCGTTGTACTATCATTTATTTTTTATTGGCTTGCTAAGCATCATACAATCCGTGTTACTTTACATATTTCAGCGTACTTAGCACTTTATGTACTCGGCACAATTATTTCTATTCATATATATGATGTTTTAATACAAGATTTAGTTTTCATGACAAGCATTCATGGTATTTTACTAAATCCATTTTTTCTTATATCAGGAGCGTATATAGGGATATACACTTTATACTTACTTTTGTCTTACATGATTATAAATATGAAACATGGAGCGTAATGAAATGCAACCACCATTCATCTGTCATATATGTAAAAAAAGAATTGTACGAAAGAAAGATCTTATTACTGCCACATCGTACTTCCGCTTATATTTATTTCACGATGATTGTTTTAAACGACAGCAAATGTTCATCTCACGATTTATCCCTGTGAATACACTATTTATTTTCTTTCTTATTATATATGGACTTATTTTTGGCAGCATTCTTATGTTTACAGAGCCATCTATCACTTGGCTTATTTTTTTGTTTCCTATTCTATATCGGTTTCTTTCCTATTATTATGTTGAACGTTTTTTCTCTACATAAAGTGAAGACTGCCCTCTCGGAATACTTAGACATTCCCACTCATTTTCTTTTAACATTTTACCGATGTAAATAATCTGTCCAATATGCAAAGCGTAATGAGAAATTTGTCTTTCAATTGCTTGCATAACAGTCTGTGCTTCACCGCGAATATATACCGTCTGTAATAAATGTTCTGGCGTTAGGACATTCATCGTTTTAAAAACATATTCCCATCCTTCATTCCATGCTGTGAGAACCTCTTCCTTAGAATGATAGCCACCTTCAAATTCAGCATCTCGGTTACGATCTATTTTTTCACCATCAGATGTTAAAAAATCCGTCCATCTAGAACGCATATTTCCGTGCAAATGCTTAATTATAATTGCTATGCTATTTGTTTCTTCATGGGAAGACCATTCAATTTGTTCATATGATAATTGTGAAAGCACCCGTTCCCCTTGCTTCTTTGTTGCTTTAAAATTTGAAATGGCACATTGTAAATACTCTCGTCCAATATCCATGTTCCCCCGCCTTTACACTAACTAATTTTCGTTCCATTTGGTAATTCCATATTCGGCTGCAGTAATACGACATCACCAGCTTCAGGTACTCCTCCTAAAACAAGTACTTCTGATTTAAATCCAGCTACACGTTTTGGCGGAAAATTTACAACAGCAGCGATTTGCTGACCGATTAAATCTTCTGGGGTATATCTCTTCGTAATTTGAGCACTTGACTGCTTAACTCCAAGCTCTCCAAAATCAATTTTCAGCTTAATCGCTGGAACTCTCGCTTCTTTAAATTCCTCTGCATGTATTACAGTTCCAATTCTTACATCCAAAGTTAAAAAATCTTCAAAATTAGCCATTTTATCATTCCTCCCATTTATTACTTAGACAAAATATAAAAATCACCTTTAAAAAAAGAAAGGCGCCTAAGCACCTTTCTTTTGTAGTTCACTTGATTCATTTGATTTATAGAAGAAGAAACCGAGAATCCCGCCAATACATGATGGGATTAACCACCCTATTCCTTCTTTATATAATGGTAACATTTGTAATACGTTAGAAATCGCGTCAATTTTAATGTTCGCACTTTCTAAACCGTTAAAGAAGCTGATTAACAATGCACCTAAAATAGCTCCAATATAAATGGTATTACGCTTCCCAATCCATTTATGGAAGTAAGAAAGAACAATTAATACAATTGCAACTGGATAAATGATCATTAACACTGGTAAAGTAACTGCGATTAATTGTGTTAAACCTAGGTTAGATACAATTAAACTAAACAGACATACCATTGTTACGATCGTTTTATGCGAAAGTTTTGGGAATATGTTTGTAAAGAAGCCCGCGCAAGCTGATGTTAATCCAACAGAAGTTGTTAAACAAGCGAGTATAATAACAAGTCCTAATAAAACTTTACCACTTGTTCCATATAACTCATTTACAACATTCGTTAAAATAAGCCCACCATTCTCTGATACACCAAGTGATGTACTCGTTGAACCAAGATAAGCAAGTGATAAATAGATTAACGTTAAACCAAGTACAGCAATAATACCTGATACTACTGTTATTTTTGCAACTTCACTACTCTCTTTTATCCCTTTAGAGCGGATAACTTGTACAACAACAATTCCAAATACGAGAGCACTTATTGCATCCATCGTTAAATATCCTTGTATAAATCCACCAAAGAAAGCATTTTCTTTATATGCCGCTAGCGGCGCAGCTGGTTCTCCAATTGGATCAATAATTGCCTTTCCGACAATAACAGCAACAATCAATACTAACAATGGTGTAAGAAATTTTCCAAACCAATCCACTAATTTAGATGGATTTAATGATAAATACCACGTTATTCCAAAGAAAACTATCGTGAATAAAAACAGCATGTACCATTCTGAAACCAATGCTTCTGATAGAAATGGCTTCATACCCATTTCAAATGAAACGGCTCCCGTACGCGGAATCGCGAAAAATGGTCCAATCGCTAAATAACTAATCAATGGAAAAATAAACGCAAATATAGGGTGAACTCTAGAAGATAGCGCTTTCAAGTCCCCCTCTACAAACGCGACAGCTGTTACAGCTAATAGGGGTAATCCGACTCCCGTTACAAGGAATCCAATTGTAGCAACCCAAACATTCTCTCCAGCTTGTTGCCCTAAAACTGGTGGGAAAATTAAATTTCCTGCTCCTAAAAATAGTGCAAATAACATTAAACCAATTGCTACCGTATCACCTGGCCTTAAACGTCCCTTCATACTTTTCATTTGCATAGCACTTTTTCATTGTTTATCTCTATTTTCACAATATGCTATGCATCCTCCTCTCTGCTCAAGATGATAAAATATGCCCCTTACAAAGCAGTGTCTTTCTCCATAATTTCTCCATTCCCCTTATTCTTACTCTAACTATTAATTTTTGATTTTTTTGAATATTTAACTCATTAGAGTGGTATTGCGTGGAGTATAGTTGTCAGACCTCTTTGTTTTTATCACACATATAGTAACATATTTAGTTGAAAAATAAAAACATATTTTCAAATTGATTTTTTTGAAAATCAAAATTATCTACATTTTTTATTCTTTTACACAAATATTGTTACAATCTCACCTTTTATCCTATCATTATTTTCAAATAACTTTATGCACGTAACATAGCAAAAAAGCCATCCAACATAATTAGATGGCTTTTGCATGTTACTCTATCGTCTCAACTTCACGTGGATTTTTCATCTCTTCCACATACACAACTCTAAATCCGTGATCTTCTAAATCTGTCAATAACGTCTCTAATTCACCGTCGTTAAACTCTTCTCCTAATGTAAACATAATTCTACGAACTAATAAGGCATCATTATCAAAAGTCATTAAACTTTGGATACCTGTATATTTTTTTAATACTGTCGATAATTTTTGAATGGCCCCATTATAATCCTGTGTCCCAATCATGACAGAATATTTACTAGAATGAACGCCCCAAGCATCTTCTAACAACTCAAAAACTTTTTTATGCGTTAAAATTCCAAGGAAAACTCCTTTTTCATCAACCACTGATAAATAAGGTAATTTTTTTATTGTAAAAAATACTTTAAAGAACGAAGAATCTTCTCTGACATACCCTTCTTTATCGTTTAATAATTGTACTACACTCTCTTCCAGCGAACCTTTATATTCTAAAATATCTACTTTATATATATTCCCTAAATATTTCTCTTTTTTTTCATCTAAAACTGGTACACAACGATAGCCAGTTTTATTTAAATGCTTCAGCGCTTCCCCTATTGTAATTGAACTTGAGCAAAATAGAACTTCCCTTTTCGGCACATAATTCCCTTTAATCCTCATAAACAGCCTCCTTATGTTAAAATACTTTCTGTGCCATAACTATATTATATTTTCAGAAAAAAATAAATAATTTATTTTACTTTTCTGAAAATTATTCATTTTCTTGTCATAATTTATTCACGTTTCATTCACTTATATCCCCTACAATACTAAACTTCTTTAAGAAAAATATATTGTAACTTACACAGAAAAAAGCTAAAATAAGAATAAGAATTTTCTGAATATTCTAAGAGTAGGTGATTACATGTCTTTATTGCGCTCACATATATGTAAATTTATTATCGGTGTTCTCATTATTTTTATCATTAGTCCTATTCCTGCTTTATTCATTACACATAAATACTCATACATAACTGGCTTTATAAGCATTTTTCATAACTTCGCACAACTTTCTTCTATGACAATTCCAAAGATTGATTGGATGAACGAATCTATCTTTTTCTCAGCAAATCAGATGGTTCATACTTCGAATCATTCAACACCGTTATTCCCTTACATATGGGAAATATATTTTGTATCGATTGTTCGTTTTACCTTTACTCTTGCGATCGGATTCTTCATCAGTCTAGGGATCGGTCATTTATTTTTTAAAGCACCTCATTCGGTTAAGAAGTTCACTTCTTTATTAAGATGGATACCGTACTCTTTTTGTACCGTATTATTACAATGCTCAGTCTTATTTCTACTCCTATACATCGCAAAATTTATAAAACTTCCCTACTACTCATCTTTCATCATCGTTTGTAGTACTTCCATGATTATCGTTATGCAAGCAATAAAAAAGTGGGTCCCTTTCTTAAGTAACAGAAATGAATATGAAATAAAACAATCTTCTTTCCTTGTAGATACATTGTTTTTGGCGCTTACTTCAAATCATAAATCTATTCTAGGTTCCATTATTCTTTCATTCGTTTTTATGGAATGCGTTTTTCACGCAAGCGGACTATTACAATTTATCGTTCAATTCGGCGGAAATGCACCTGTAATTGTCACAATTAGCTTACTGCTTTTGTATATCCCGTATTGCATACTCTCTTTCCTTCAAACGCTATGGACGACAAATCACGTTAAACAACAATCATACGCTTTAACGAGAAGTATTCCAAAACCTTAATTTGAAATAACCCTCTAGAATCTGAAAGTGGAGGGTTATTCCTTTTGTATAGCGGACAAAATAACAGCAAATTCAAAAGCTATTGCAGAAACATACCAATATTTACCCTTTTTCTTTGACTATTCTTTTCGTTTGGATTTATTATAAAAGTATAACATAATTGCAGGAGGTGACATCTTTATTCCAAACTAGGGAATAGAGAACACACTTGGACATATTAAATATTTTTCTCATCTTTATACTTATCCTTATTTCAGGCTTTTTCGTTGCATCAGAATTCGCTGTTGTAAAAGTACGAAAAAGTCGAATTGACCAGCTTGCAAATGAAGGCAATAAACAAGCTTTAGCTGCAAGAAGTGTCCTATCTAATTTAGATGTTTATTTATCAGCTTGTCAGCTCGGAATTACGATTACTTCTTTAGGACTTGGTTGGCTTGGTGAACCGACTGTGGAACATTTACTACGACCGCTCTTTGAAAAAATTAATATTACTGGAACAATGGCGAATACTTTATCCTTTATTATTGCTTTTAGTTTTATTACATTTTTCCATGTTGTATTAGGTGAATTAGTTCCAAAATCTTTCGCCATTCAAAAAGCAGAATCAATCACACTTAAGTTTGCAAGACCGCTTATTTTATTTGATAAAATTATGTATCCATTCATTTGGCTACTCAACAGTACGGCAATCTTTTTCACAAAACTACTTGGTTTAGAGCCTGCGAAAGAAAATGAACTTGCCCATTCAGAAGAGGAACTACGACTCATTTTAGGTGAAAGTTTCAAAAGCGGCGAAATAAACCAAACCGAATATAAATATGTAAATAATATTTTTGAATTTGACGACCGGGTCGCAAAAGAAATTATGGTCCCTCGTACAGAAATGATTTGCTTATCTACTGAAAATACGTTAGAAGAAAATATGGATATCGTCGCAACTGAAAAGTTTACACGCTATCCGATTATCGAAAAAGATAAAGATGATATTATCGGTATGATCAATACGAAAGAAGTGTTTCACAATCAAACGAAAGGCATTCATAAGCCACTTGAATCATACATACATCCAGTACTAACTGTATTTGAAACTGTTCCAATTCGCAAAACACTCGTACATCTACAAAAGAATCGTGTTCAGATGGCAATCGTTATGGATGAATATGGTGGTACTGCTGGACTTTTAACAATGGAAGATATTCTTGAAGAAATCATTGGAGAAATTCAAGATGAATTTGATGCGGATGAATCACCTATGATTGAAAAACGTACGCCGAAGCTTACTGTTTTAGATGGGAAAGTACTCATTTCTGAAGTAAATGATATGTTTGGCCTACATATTGATGATAGCGATTTAGATACAATTGGAGGCTGGCTCCTCTCTCAAGCAGTGGACTTAAATATTGAGGCTGGTTATTTCATTGAATTTGCTGGTTTTCAATTTAAAGCACTAGAACTTGATGGACATCAAGTGAAAAAAATTGCGGTACATAAATTAGACACGAAGAAGGAGTTATAAAGTGACAGTATTATTAACAATCTGTATCATTGCCTGTTTCATTGTTTCATTTCTCGCCTTTATTTATCCTATCATTCCAGGCATCCTTGCTGTATGGGCTGGATATTTCATTTACCATTTTGGTATAAATGGCGGAGAATTGACAACTTCCTTTTGGATTATTCAAGTCATTTTCACACTTTTCATTTTCGTTGCTGATTTTATTGCGAATGGATATTTTCTAAAGAAATACGGGAGTTCTAAATGGGGCGAACGTGTCGGTATGATTTCTATCATTGTTGGGTCTTTCTTCTTCCCACCATTCGGTTTAATTATCATACCGTTCTTATCGGTATTTATTACAGAACTCATGCATAAAAAAGCGCCAAAAGACGCCTTTCTAGTAGGAGTTGCTACTGTAGTTGGTTTTTTAAGCAGTACAGTAGCGAAAGCCATTCTCCAAATTATTATGATTATCATATTTGTATGTTATATCATCTTTTAACCATCCCAGTTTCGGGATGGTTTTTTAATAGGAAATACCTACTCGACTATTCTCATATTCGTTTTCACTACATAGATTCCACGTAAATTGCGCTGTATCACCAACCGTTATTTTCGCTCCACCTTCTGGTAATACATCTTTTTCAGTTCGATATACCCCTGTCGCACCCCCGTCTATTAAATGCGTCGGACAAACGACCGTCCAACATAAATTACTACGACTAAGTATCTTATATGCAGCTAAATGATCTTCTGCTGCTGTTGTCGTTTTCCTTTTTGATTCAGTTGATTGAAAACGATATACATTTAAATTTATTCTCGCTTGTAAAATACCAGCTGTTCCTATTGTAATGATTTTACGAACTCCTTCTTCTTCCATTTGCTTTATAATTTGTGGCATACTCTTCGCTAATGTCCCATTTTGATCCGTTCCAAGTGCACTAATTACTATATCACTACCTTTTACAGCTTTCTTTATATCATTTTCATTCCATACATTACCTTCTATCACTCGTAACCTTTCATGATGTATTTCCATTCTATTTACATCACGCGCTAATGCAGTTACTTCCGCTGAATCCTTTAATGCTAATTTTATTATGTTTGAACCTACTCGCCCAGTTGCTCCCAATATACATACTTTCATTTGTTTCCCCCCTATTTCATTCTTTCTCTATTTTTCAATAATCTCACTCAATTTACAACAAAAAAGCTTCCTCATTTATAAGAGGAAGCTCTATTATTATTTTATTTCTTTTCTTTAGAATCCGTAGACTTCTCAGTTCCACTTGTTTCTTTATCCTTTTTGTCCTCTTGTTGTGTTGTTGTATCGTCTTCTTTCTTCTTGTCCTCACCTTTACTACAACCTACCATTAATAAAGAACTTGCAAGTGCCATAGCAGTTAATGATTTAACCCATTTGTTCATTTGCGTTTCCTCCTTTAGATAGAATATGTACAATCCCATATTACTCTCTATTTTTAAAGGAAAGATTGAAAAATAGTAAATAAACGGTAAATGTTTGTAAATTTTCTGATAATATACATAGCCCCCTATTCTTTTTTCTCCATGAAAAGTAAAAAACTAAGGCGCCTATCTTTCCGCCTTAGTTTCTTATGCAAACTTCTCATTTTCATATACATGTTTAATCTTATACTCTTTCTTCACAACATATTGCCATACACTATAGGCATAACGGTTCATTTTCAGGAAGCAATTTTCTAAAAAAGAGCGAAATTCTGGATTCGCAACTTCAACTGCCACTTGAGCAAACTTTAGTGCTAACCGTTTCAAATGCGAAATATAACAAGTTGCAATATGGACATCCCCTGTATATTTACTATCAGTTTCCTTTTCCATTTCATGAAAATGAAATGAAATTGGTTCACAAGTTATATGCTGTACATTCTCTCCTTCTTGAAAATTTACTTGTTCATTATATGCTTGCAGCATATAAGGTAAATGCTGCTGTAATAGCTCCTTTAATTCTTCGTCTCTTACCTTTCCTGTATACTCCCCAATCTTATATATAAGCATATAACTATACCTCATTAATTCTTTCATACAATCCATGAAAGTACCTCCCTTCTCTTTTGTATATACACTATAAATATGATGCTATAACATTTGCTATTCTTGCTAAAAACCAATCCCATTTACTAATTTTCTCAAAATCTTCTTCCGAAAATCTTTTTGATTTATGAAAATCTACTTTTAATCGGTTCCATACGTCAGCAACAACTTTTTTATCATATATGAGACAATTAGATTCACAATTTAAATAAAAACTTCTATTATCAAAATTCGCTGTACCTATATCGACAATTTCTCCGTCAATGATTGTTACTTTCCCGTGAAAAAAACCATTCCGATATTGATAAATTTCTGCTCCAGCATCGTTCATATCTTTCAAATACGGATAAGCCGCTTGTTTTAACAATACCGCATCACTTTTAAATGGCACGAGAATTTTTACATTGACACCGCGATGTAATGCATCTTTTAACTCACCCATCATTTCTTTACTTGGTACAAAATAAGGCGTAGCAATAATTAAAGACTTTTTAGCCTTCTTTAAAAGCGCTCCATATTTCTCCCATAAACCCTTTCCATCTGAAAATAAATATTGATATTTCACATTCCCTATGGCAGGTAAACTTTCATGTACAGGCATTATTTCTCCTGTATCTTCTTTCCAGTCAGCAGCAAATTTTCTTTCCATATCCGTAGCACCATTCCCATTGATTCGTACATGATAATCACGCCACGGACCAAATTTCGGATCTTGTCCAAGGTACTCCTTTCCAATATTAAAACCGCCGACGTATGATACCTTCCCATCTATCGTAACAATGCGTCTATGATTCCGTTGATGCAATGAATAGAATACATGTTTCAGTTTAAGCTTTTTACTAAACGTAAACTGGACACCGTTTCTTTTTAGTTGACGAATTACCTTTTTCTTCAGCTTATATCCACCTATTCGATCAACTGACAATTTCACTTCTACTCCACTCGATGCCTTTTTCTCGAGTAACTGCAAAAATTCTTGGCTTATTTCATCTTTACCTACAATATAAAAATGGATATATATGTACTTTTCAGCATTACGTATATCCTCAAATAAATTCTTATATAACTCTTCGCCGTTCGTATATAGTTGAAAATCACCTAATCGAACTTGTCCTAATTCATATTCACTAGCCATTTTTTTCCCCATTTCCACATCGATGTTCATCCAAATGAATACACCTACTAAAAAAAGGAGTACAGCGAAAAAGTGTTTCATGGATATTTTCCTTTCTCCACTTACTGTTATTTCTATATCTTCCCTTTTTTAATACATTATCATTCAAGAAAATATGTCATTACATGATATATGTCCATAGCAAACGATAGCTCATTTGCATATTGTATGTTGTATCTTAAAATAAAAGGAGGAAATAACAATGGGCTTCGCACATGGTAATGGATTCGCGCTATTAGTCGTATTATTTATCCTCTTAATCATCGTCGGTGCTGCTTGCTTCTGCTAAGTAGTTATCGTCATATGATATGTGGATGAAAAAACTATAAAAGCGGACACCTATTTTTAGGTGTCCGCTTTTCATATGAAAAACATTTCAGTTCGTTATAATACCGTTAACAACTACATATTCAACTCAAAAAGTTAGTAATGTGGCTACTTTCTTACTCTCTGCTTTACGTATATGACGTTGTTCTGCACGCAACACAGCAATGCGATGTAATTCTTTCTCTTCTTCTGTTTCAGGGATTACTCGAGGAACTGGAACCGGGTTATTCTCCTTACTAAGTGCAACGAATGTAACAAATGAAGTTGCTGCTATACGTTTCTCACCTGAAATTAGATCTTCTGCTACTACCTTCACAAATACTTCCATAGAAGTTCTACCCGTCCAAATTACAAAAGATTCATAACTAACACAATCTGAAGAGCGAACAGGATGTAAGAAATCTACCCAATCCATAGATGCAGTGACACATTCTTTTCTTGCATGCCTCGTTGCTGAAATAGAAGCAACCATATCCATCTCGGCTAATATTTTTCCACCAAATAGCGTATTATGATCATTTAAATCTGTTGGAAATACTCGGCTCGTTTTAAACACTCTGGATTCATTAGCTGTTTTTCCCTTTACTTCAGTCATTATTATCACCTCTTTGATTATTTAATCCACTATTTGCAGACAGTGAACTACCCACCACAAAATTCGGCTGGAGCAAAGAAGTTCGGTAAGAGTTCCATTTCCCATTAACATTAGAACAGTATGAACTTACTATCACTACACGTTTAATATTAACAACATTCAGAACTCTTAGTCCACAAAAAAGAACCGATGTGATCAATCGGCTCCTCTAAATACATATTGTTCTTTCGGCTGTTCAACTTTATTCCATTTCGTTACTTCTAAAACAGGGATGTTCGCATGGAACGGCTGATAAAATTCCGTTGCTATTTCTCCTTCAACTTGAATCCAATCATCATTGTTCCATTCTACCCCTTCTGGTTTTTTCACTAACATACCATATACACCAGAATCCGCTACACAATGTATAATACCGAAACGGAATAAGAAATATTGTTCTTTTTTAGAAGAATCATCTTTGAAAACAAACCCTTTAAAAGATAATTTTTTCCCAGTAAACTCGCCAGGATAATTATAAATTGTTTCCATCCCTTTTAGGAAATCTTCATCTTTTAAAGTAATACTATCTTTCGTAACGAACTCTTTTTTCCCTTTTTCCATTACACCACGGTATCCTTCTTTCCCGTAATAAATGCTCGTATCAGGTCTTAGAAATTGCCTTGTCATAAATGGATCTTTACTTTCTGCTTGTGCCACTGGAAAATGAAACCCTTTCGCCTTAACAATATCTGAATCTAATGTTGCAATTGGGAAAAACAATCCTGAGACTATCGGAAAACAAAACAATGTGTACGAAAATGCTTTTTTCCACCATGTATTCTCATCTTTTGAATGATCATGCCCACAATGGCTATGATCGCAACCACAATTGTGTTGTTCTTTTTCTTTTTCTTTTTGATGTTCTTTTTGGAAAACGATAATAATTTGAACGACCGTTAAAAAACCTAAAATAATAGCTGCTGTTTTTGATAAATAGGCATACTTCATATTGATATACTTCGTAATATTACCTGAAATATGAAGCTGCGCGATTAAGATTGTAAACCCTAATAATATATATGCTCGAAACATAACCTACCACCCCATCGCATAAATGAGTAGTGAGCTTGCATAAACAACAAGTGTAACTGTAACTGTAACGACAATTACAAATTTCGTTTTAAATGTTGCAAGCATCATAAACATATTTTTAATATCCACCATCGGTCCGTATACGAGGAACGCGACAAGTGATGCTGTTGAAAATGTACTTTGGAATGACGAAGCAATAAATGCATCCGCCTCTGAACAAAGTGATAAAATGTAAGCAAGTCCCATCATAACAGCTGGTGAAGAAAACGGCCCTTGTCCTATAGCAAGCAGTGTTGAAGTTTGTACGAACGTTTGAACTGCAGCTGCAATTAACGCACCTAATACTAAATATTTTCCCATCGAGAAAAATTCCTCAACAGCATGCGTACATACATCCCACATTTTTTTACGTAATGGACGCTTATGATTCACTTCTGGGAAGTGATCATCTCTTAATTGATGTTCTTTAAACTTAAATGATAATATAATTCCAACGATAATTGCTACGATAATCGCTACAATAGAACGATACCATACCATGTGCATACTACTTCCAAAGGCAACATATGTTGCAAATAATACGACCGGATTAATAATCGGCCCAGTTAACATAAATGCAATCCCGGCATATGGTGGAACCCCTTTTCCGATTAATCGTCTTACGATCGGAACAATCCCACATTCACAACCTGGAAACATCATACCTAAAAAAGTAGCCATTAAAACAGACAGAAAACGGTTTTTCGGCATCCATTTTGCTACCATATCCTCTGTCACAAACATTTGAATGAATCCTGAAATAAATACACCAATGAGCACAAAAGGAAGTGCTTCGATCAAAATAGAGATAAAGATTGTATTCATTTGCAGGAATGCTTTCGGTAATTGAAACAATTCCATGATGTATTTCCTCCAACTTTTCATTAACAATATGTAATTTTAACCCCATTTTATTAATTGGACAAGACTTATACGGAATACACCCCCTTCCTATACATTACATTTTATAAGTTATATTCTATTCAAAACTTTGGATTTCATAGCAAAAAAGCTGCTCTAGCGCAGTTACACAACTATGCTAGAGCAGCTTTCTTCTCGTTAAAAGTAACGTTTCTTCCAAAAAACAAACGCTAATGTGAAAGATAGTGTTACACATATTATGAGTACAATTACAAAACCATGTGCTTCCCCTTCAAACGGGACCTTTACGTTCATTCCAAAGAAACTAGAAACCATCGTTGGTAACGATAAAATGATTGTGATAGATGTTAACAGCTTCATAACACTATTTAAATTATTTGATATAACGGAGCTAAAAGTATTCATCATTCCACTTAAAATGTGACTATATATTTCCGCCATTTCAATAGCCTGTTTATTTTCAATTAATACATCTTCTAACAAATCTTGATCGTCTTCATACATTTTTAAAAATGTACTGTTACGCATTAATTTTTGAATTACAATTTTATTCGCCTTTAATGATGTTGTAAAGTAAACTAAACTCTTTTCAAGGCCTAGCAATGTGAAAATCTCTTTATTTTTCATCGACTTATTTAATTGATGCTCTAAATCGATTGTTTTTCTGTTAATTTGCTTTAAGTATCTTAAATAATAAGTAGAAATCGTATATAAGAGCTGAAGTGCAAAGCGTGTCTTTTTAAACGTATAAAATTCTTTAATACGTTGATTAATAAAACGTTCAAAAATTGGGTTTTCTTCTAAACAAATTGTCACAAAGCAATCTGGCATTACAATCATACCTATTGGAATCGTGTCATAAATCGAATTTCCTTCTTCATCATGTCTAACTGTTGGAATATCCACGATTATTAAAGTATTATTGTCTTCCTTTTCAATACGAGAGCGTTCTTCATCATCTAAAGGGTCTTTAATGAAATCTAAGTCTACATTTAAAGTTTGTACTAGATATTGAATTTCTTCTTCCGTTGGATGAAGTACATTAATCCAGCAACCCTTTTGCATTTCCTCAACCTCTTGTAGTTTTCCGTTTCGGTCTGTTAAATAAATATTTAACATACTATCACCCCGATTCTTTTTACATGTAGGAATCTACCTCTCTTACATAACAGTTTTTGAACCGCCATTCTCAGCATATGAAACATACGTTTAAATTTCAATAGAAAAATTATTTTGAAAACGTTTTTATAAGAAAAATATTCTAAACAAAGAAAAAGACAGAGTGCTCTCTGCCTTAAAAAGCTTATGTTGCCTTTATAACATATTTAGAAAGCATCCACAAGTTAAAGCCAACTGAAATCGTATAACCAGCGTATGTTGAAATGATAAAACTTACATAATCGAAATACGGAAGCAATACAATATTTAAAACTATCTTCACAATAATACCAATCACTAATCCTAGCACTGTTTTCTGTTGTTGATTAATTCCTTGTAACATCGCAGCTGTTACTGTAAAAAGGGAAAATAGTATACAAGCAGGAGCGTAATACTGTAAAATAACTCTCCCCATCTCCGGGTCATTGCCGGCACCAAATAAAAGAGTATATACTGGTTTTGCTAGTAACATCATCCCAATTGCTGCTGGTACCGTAATACCTACCACTAATACATTCGTCCTCGTAAAATGTTTGTACAGTAACTTCACATTTCCTGCTGTATAGGCTTTCGTCATCTCAGGTACGAGAGACATACTAAAAGCAGTCGCAACGGAAACTGGGATAAGTACAACCATCTGAACAAGACCAATTATTGCATTAATCTTCTCCGCTTCTCCTTGCATATATCCTATTTGTATAAGTAGTTTATTAATTGTAAATGTGTCAATCGTCTGATACAACGGAATTGCTAAACCAACGACAACAAACGGTATTGAATATGTAAAGAGCTCCTTATATAGCGAGAAAAAAGATTTCGTTGTTTGCGGAATACTTGCCATTTCTTTTTTCTTTAAGTGCTTTCTCCTTCTAATGTAATACGCACTTAAAACCGTTAATCCACCTATCGCTCCCATAAAGGCACCGAACGTTGAAATACCAACAGCTAGAGAGATAGAAGCTTTTAAAATATATAACACGACAAAGCTTCCTATCAAAATGGTTAAGACTCGGAAAAATTGCTCTACCACTACACTTAAAGCAGAAGGCCCCATCGATTGGAATCCTTGAAAGAAACCCCTTAATAAACTCATTACCGGTACAAGTATTAACGCAAAGCTTACAATTTGAATATTAGTTGTGACCGCCGCTACACTATTCCCTGTTTGATCATTTCCGTCGATTACGAGTGTAGCTAAATGTGGAGCTAATATATATAGGGTTAAACATGAGATTACTCCCATTATTAACATAAAAAAGATGCCACTCTTTAATACTCTCTTAACTGTATGGTAGTCATTTAGTTGATCATATTTTGATACCATTTTTGAAACTGCAAGCGGTAGTCCCATCGTCGCAATACTGAGCATAATCGTATACGGACGATATGCATAGGTGTATAAAACGTACCCACTCGTACCGACCATGGCTGTAAATGGTATAACATATATAAATCCTAACATTTTAGATATCATCGTTGCCATCGTTAAAAATATCGTTCCACGTATAAACGGTGACCCTTTCATCACATTCCTCCGCTACGCTTTATTATTATACATTATGGACAACTCTGTTTTTTTAGAACCGAAAACAAGTCAACTCCCCCTGAATTGTTGGGTTTCACCCGTAACACAAATCAGATGGAGTCTTCTTGCCGAAACAAATAAAAAAGCCAATGAAAAATCATTGACTTTAACGCGCTGCTTTTTTCTTTTTGAAATACTTTAAACCGAAGTATAAAGCAACAAAGAGAACAGCTCCTATAATTATGTAATGTGTGTAATCAGATGCATACTCTTTAATGTGTCTCCAATTTCCACCAAGCTTTTCACCTAAGTATATAAATAGTATTGACCATGGAATAATCGCAACTACAGTATACAGTGTAAATAGTTTTAACGGCATTTTAGCTAATCCTGCTGGAATAGAGATTGCGTGACGTACGACTGGGATAAAGCGCGCAGAAAAGATTACTCCTGCTCCGTAACGCTTAAACCAACCTTCCGCTATGTCTAAATGGTGTTTATTAATAAGTAGATATTTCCCGTATTTCTCTACAACTGGACGTCCTCCATAGTATCCAAGCCAATATAAAAATATTTGAGCTAACGTACCACCGATTGTTCCAGCAATGACTGCACCGACAAAGCTAATTTTACCATCTGCAACTAAAAAGCCCGCATACGAAAGTACAATTTCACTCGGGATAATTTCAATCATTAAAGCTAGCGCTACTCCAAAGTAACCTAAGCTTGCAAAAAATTGCAATAACTGATCTATTATGCTTGCTAACATTTTATTTTCTATCTCCTTTTTTCTTCACATACCATCCCATTATTACATAAAGGTTGCATTCTGCCAATATCTTCATTCCAACAATATTATCTATTAATCTAGTAAAGTTTCTTTCTGAGGTTCTTTCATGAAGGAAAATATTTCTTTAATTTGCTCTTCTGTATTTCTAGCAATCGATAAATTAGGCAATTCATTCTCGCCAAAGAATTCCACATCTTCTGTTTCAATACTCGTTTTCTTTTCGCCACCAATAATCTTACAGCTAATAAAAATTTTATATACATGTGTTGCTGAAGGTGATGGTTGATGTTTTTCTTTATCAAATATAGCGAGTAGTTTAAAATCATCTACTTCATAACCCGTCTCCTCTATAACTTCTTTTGCAGCTACTTCTGTCGGCGTATAGCCGATATCAGCCCATCCACCCGGCAATGCCCATTTCCCATCACTTTTTTCTTTCACAAATAATAACTTTTCATTTTGAAAAACGACTGCTCTTATATCAACTTTTGGTGTTTGATAGCCTGTCTCATTTGCAAATAACTTCTCTACAACTTCCCAATCTGTCTTTGTATAATGTGACATTATCGAAATGGAAATATCCCGTAATTGTTGGAAACGCTCTATATCATACACATCTTTAGAATACGTTAAACCCGCTTGGGCTATAGCTTGTATTTGTTTTACCCAATCAATCCATTTTACCGTCATGTTTCCACATCTCCCATCCTCTTTTAATTGAATATTAAGCCAGTTCTGTTGATACATCTTTATTATACAAAAAAAGAGATTGATAATGTCCCAATCTCTTTCAAAATTAATCCAATTCATGTAGGTGGTCATGTATATACTTTCTTCTTTTATTTATATATTCATAAATCATTTCAGCTTCTTGATCAAATGTTTCTAATTTGTCTTTCATATATGGATCTTGAAGTAAATATGGACGAATCGATTCACACAACCCTTCAACTTTCGGCGTCATAAATGAAACGGTAAATTGTTCTTCTAATATTTCTTCCAAAATACCTCGGTATTGTTTTCTAAATACAGGTATATCTAACAATCTTGCACTTAACGTGTTATAGCCTTGAATACGAATATACTCATGATTTAGTGGCCTTCCTTGTACATCACGCCCCCAAGTCGCATCATAATCCCACGGTATCACTTCAAATAAATTCGTTTCATCATTATGATATAGCGCATAGTTATGAACAAAACCATCAAAGTTTTGCGTAAAAATAACGCCAGCTAACCACCTTAAATATTTATCAACATGTAGAAACTTCCCAATTTCTTTTTCATAAGCTTCCCTCGACAAAGCATTCGCTTGAAATACAAATTCACTCAGTTGTTCTTCACTATTTTTATTCGAATGTTTAAATTCATAACCCGCAAAGAGCTCGGTCTTAACATCTTTATCTCTCTCACTCATTAAAGAAAAATTCGCATCATCATCGATCGCATAATAAATAGAACCATTTGGTAATCCTCTATTTTTCAAAAAGTTTTCATCTACTGATTCTAACTGTAAATATACTCCTTGAATTTGACCATTAATTTTTATAAATACATGTTGTGATTTTGGTGAAAGTACACCAATATCATGAAAAAAATCTAAAGATAATTTATTTCGTATGAGAGACGGATCCATAAACTCAGAATTTAAATGAAACTCTTTTGCACCTTGAAACTTTTTCGGTTTATAAAATATAACATGATAAGACTTTTTCTCGAATTCACGAATATGAGCCCCTCGGTATACGATATCAATGTCATACTTCTTTTTTCCATAAGTTAATTTTGCTGGCACTGGACTATCTGACCAAATGTCTTTTTTTAATTCCACTAAGTACATTGGATGAATAAAAAAATCATATGAAGGTAGCATATTTTCTCATCCCTTCTCAGTTCTCTTCATTCAATGTATGCACCTTGCCTTGTCCATACATCCGCTATCATCTATTTATATAAAATTACACTCTTGTCCTGTTCAGAAAGACGTCATATCTCATATCATGTTAAGGAAAAAGAATACCTTTTCACCTGAATACATGATAAGGAGGATTTCTATGAAACGTGATATTAGAAAAGCTGTCGAGGAAATCAAAAGTGCGGGGATGGAAGATTTCTTACATCAAGATCCAAGTACATTTGAGTGCGATGATGATTGCACAACAAAAATAGAGTGTAGCGAAGATTGTAAATGCCCAAGAACAAGGTGTACTCGCGT
>NZ_JAKUFT010000020.1:0-71220 GCF_022663605.1 Bacillus cereus group sp. BfR-BA-01379 | reverse complement strand
CTTTTTTATTTATTGACACACTTAATTCTCAAACACAAAATTAATTTTATTATCTTTCCACTCTAGCTTCGCATCAAACGTTTTCTCGCCCTTTGTAAAGCCTTTAATTAAATCGGTCTTTTCACCTTTTAAGAGCTTTGTCATATTTTTTTGCGAAATTGTTTTACTTAATATCTTCTTTGAGATAGTAAAATCACATTGTGTCGTGTTGTAGTTAGAACAACCGTAAAACGTTGATTTATCAATCACATCGCCATCACATTTTTTACAACTACCAACCTTTTTACCTGTTGTAAATTTCGATCCTTTTCGCTCAATCGATTCAACATGTAATCCAGTGAAATCCCACTTCTCTGACATTTCCACTGCATCTTCAATAATTTTAGCTGATAGCTTTTTCGTTTGCTCCATAAATGTAGCTGGTGATGCTGTGCCTTCCCCGATTTCCGCGAGGCGCTGCTCCCATTTCGCTGTCATTTCTGGTGAAGCTAGTATTTTGTCTCCGATTGCAGTAATTAACACTTTCCCTTTATCGGTTGCATACACTTGGTTTTTCTTCACATCTATATATTTACGGTCTTTCAGCATCGTAATAATTCCAGCGCGAGTTGCCTCTGTACCTAAACCTTCTGTTTTCTTTAATACTTTCTCAAGCTCTTCGTTCTCTAAATACTTACCTGCGGTTTTCATTAACGTAATAAGTTGTCCTTCTGTATAACGCTTCGGTGGCTGTGTTTTTCCTTCTTTCACTTTCACCTTTACAACTTTCCCTTGTTCACCTTCTGCGACAATTGGAAGAATTGTTTCGTCATCTTTATCATCTTGGAAAATAACTTTACGCCAACCTTCTTGAATTTGCTGTTTTCCTTTTGAAATGAATTCAGCACGTTCATCTACAAGCGTTATAATCGTCGTATAATCAAAGATTGCAACTTCATAGTGAGCGGCAATCAGTCTTCTTACGATCATATCGTAAATTTTCTTTTCATCACCTGATAATCTGCTTGGATTTGTAACTTGCTCTGTCGGAATAATAGCGTAGTGATCTGTAACTTTTTTTTCATTCACATAACGCTTATTATTCATAATCGATTCTATTGGTGCTGGCAATAACCCTTTATATTCATCAAACTGACTTAACTTCTGTAAAATATCAGGGAACGTCGCTGCTTCTCCTTGTGTAACATAGTTAGAATCTGAACGCGGATAAGAAACTATCCCTTTTTGATATAGTGCTTGTGTTATATCAAGCGTCTTTTTCGGTGAAAATTTGAACGCTTTATTTGCTGTAGCTTGTAGTGACGATAAGTTAAATAAAAGCGGTGGCTGAAACTCTTTACGCTCCGTTTTCATTTCCTTCACTTCAGCCGGTTTCCCTTGGCAAAATGCCGCAATTTTATTTGCCATATCAGGGTCTTGTAAGCGGGATTCACTATCCTTCTCCCATTTCCCCTCATACTTCTTTCCTTCTATATTAAAGGTTGCAAACACTTCCCAAAACGGCTCAGACTTAAAGTTTTCTATTTCTTTTTCACGCTTTACAATTAACGCGAGTGTCGGAGTTTGTACTCGACCAGCGGAAAATACATCGTTCATTCCTTTTTTCTTTAGCAAAATACTAAAGACACGCGATGCATTCATACCAACAACCCAGTCTGCACATGACCTTGTATACGCCTCATAGTACGTATTAATTGTATCTGCTTCATCCAGTAAATTTTTAAATCCTTGGTATATAGCTTGTTTCGTTAAAGATGAAATCCAAAGACGCTTCATCGGCTTTTGCACGTTGCAAAGGTTAATAATATTTCGTACAATCAATTCCCCTTCACGCCCGGCATCGCCCGCGTGAATAATTTCTGTTACCTGTGGATTATGTAACAGCTGTTTCACAACGTTAAACTGTTTATACTTCGACTTTGTTACTTCAAATTGAAAACGCTCTGGAATCATAGGTAACGTATTAAGTGACCATTTTTTCCACTCTGCGTGATAATGCTCTGGATTACATAACTGCGTCAAATGACCAATTGCCCATGTACAGTACGCTCCATTTGGAAATAACTCATTCGCTTCTACTTCTAAATAGCCATCTTTTCGGCGATATTTAAACTGTGAAACAAGAGCCAAACCTTGATCTGGTTTCTCGGCAATAATTAATTTCATTTTATAACTCCCTATCTGTATTCCAGTGTTACTTTCATTGTCTATCTGTTTAGAGACGATGATAAAACAACAATCTTATTTATCATTCGCGGTTTGTCTCGCAAATGGGAGACCTATAATATTATACGCTTATTCTTTATGGCTTCACAATAGAAACTCTTCATTTAACTCTTACATTCACATGCTCATAATTAAAAAGACGCCCTAAAAAATCAGGAGCCTTCTTGCTTACAATTATGAAATTGTGCAGATAATATGCAGAGATAAATAAGCATAAGTACTCTCCATATGAACATATGATGAAATGAACGATAGGACAGGGAGGTATCATAATGTTAGCTTACACATTAACGGCCTTAACACTTTGTTGGATCTCGATTTTTATTACATCATATATTTCTAAACGTAAGGGTACCCTAATGGAGTATATGGTATTTATTATGTCTTTTAGTATGAGTACGGGTTTAAGTATCGGTTTTTATTTCGGTATTCTTTTTAAAGGAGAATTACTATATTCTACTTTGCTTGCTATTTTGATTAGTGGTTGTATCGGTTTTTTAGTCGGTCTACGGTTTCACCTATTTACCGCTTTAGAAGGAATGTTCTCTGGATTCATGGCAAGTATGATAGGAGCAATGATTACAGAAATGCTAAACGCTCAACAAGCTCATAGTATACTGTTTATTAGCCTTTTACTTACGATAACAATAACTATGTCATGTATAATTCAACTTTTATCAGAAACTTTTTCTGCTTTTATCCAAAGGCGTTTTTTGTTATTACTATCAATTAGTGTGGTAATTATCGTTTCCGTATTCGTGACATTCCCAGATCATACTCCCCCATCTTCACCCGGGCATGATCAACATATACATTGACTCTTGCAACGAAAATGACTAAGCAGCTATCCATAGGATAACTGCTTCATATTATTCTGGCTTATTAGGAATGTTTGGGTTGGGAACATAGTCAGATTTATAATCTGTATATTTCACTTCTGTTACCATCCCGGCGGAAGCATGGTGTAAATCATGACAGTGGAACATCCAATCACCCGGATTGTCTGCTACAAAAGCTACTTCATATTCTTCACCTGGTTTTAGGTTCAAAGTATCTTTCACAATTGGAGAACCTTCTATCGGTTTTCCATCTTTACTCAACACCTGGAAGAAGTGACCATGTAAATGCATTGGATGATCGTCCATTTTAGAACGATTTACCAATTTCACTTTTACTAAATCACCCTTTTTTACTGGAATCGGGTCAATATTCGGAAATACCTTTCCGTTAATTGTATATACCATTTCATTTCCATTCATTTGCGTATTCAAGTCCATATTATATGTGGCAGTATACGGCTGATTTAACGTGAAACTTCCTAATTTTTTAGTACCATATTTCGTCATGTCTAATTTTGATAACTTCTCTTTTTCGTTTGCTTTGTCTTTCATCTCTTTACTACCTTCATATTCAATAACAGCTTTCATTCCTTTTGCACCTTTATTTTCTGAATGGTCTTCAACATACCATTTCCCAGGATTATTAGCAGTAAATTCAATATCATAACGTTCACCCGGTGCGATTGAAATTACTTTATCCTTAATAACTTTTGGATCATTTATTGGTTGGCCATCTGTCGCAATTACTTTTATATCATGACCGTGAACATGTATATCATGTGATAGATAACCAGCATTAACGAGTCGAAGACGAACTTTATCTCCCTGATTCACTTTTAATGGTTCTACTACATCCCCGCTTTTACCATTGATTGTGAATAAATCATACATACTCATATCATGACCTTCCATCTTCATATTTCCATGGTCCATTCCTTCCATATTACTAGAGTCTTTTTTATCACTGTCCATGTCCATACCGGAATGATCCATACCGTTCTTATCATCATTCTTTTTCTTATTTTCCTTAGATTTATTACCTTTTTGCCCTTTTGTCATTTCTTTTAACTGTTTATTAATCTCTTCTTTATCTGTTACCCATTCATCTAACATTAATGTGTAATCTTTATCATATTTTTCCTTTGTATCTTCTACAATGAGCGCTCCATATAAACCTCTATCTAATTGATTTACAGAATCTTGATGTGAATGATACCAATACGTTCCTGGTATGTTCGCCTCAAATTCATAGGTGAAACTTTTTCCTGATTCAACCGCATCTTGCGTCACGCCTGGAATTCCATCCATATTATTTGGGACAGGATATCCATGCCAATGAATAGATACAGGTGCAGATAATTCATTTTTCAATGTTACTTTCACCTTTTCTCCTTTTTTCACTCGAATTTCTGGACCAGGAGATGAGCCATTAAATGTCCAGACTGGAACAATAACACCGTTACTTAATTTTTGTTTTTCTTCTTTCGCTATTAAAGTCACTTCTGGTCCTTTTTCAACTTTCAATGGTTTTGTAGCCGTTTCAATCTCTGGTGTTTTTTTATCATTCATATTTTTATGATCGTTTGTTGTATTTGTGGTCGCGGAACATGCAGCAATTATAGATATGACAGAGACTATCACTGCTGTTAATACAAATCGCTTCATGGAAAACCCCTCCTTTTTCTTTTTCAAAATCATTATAAAAAATGATTTTCAAGAAAATATGGAGATGTGCAATGAGCCAAATAAAAAGACGCCCAAAATTGAGCGCCTCTACTAATGATTATTTTGTAACAACTTCATCTACTTTTACATTCACATTATTTTCTCTCATAAACGCTTCAATCTCTTCAACTTCTCTAATGATATCTTTTGACAAGTTTTCATGTCCGTCTTTCGTTACAAGAATGTCATCTTCAATACGAATTCCAATCGATTCTTCTTCAATATAAAGACCGGGTTCAATTGTTATTACCATACCTTCTTCTAACACTCTATCTTTATATGTTCCTACATCATGCGTATCTAAACCAAGGAAATGGCTAACACCATGATAATAGTATTTTGATAACTCTTCGTCTTCTTGAATTAAACCAATTGCTTTACACTCTTCTGCTAGTACCTTTTTCGTATGCTCATTTAATGCAGCAAACTTTACTCCTGGCTTAATAAGTTCTGTTGTTTCTTTCAATGCTTTTAATACAATATTATACATTTGTTTTTGGCGACTAGAGAATGTTCCATTTGCCGGGAAAGTATAACTAATATCAGCATTATAGTAGTCTTTTTGAGCGCCTAAATCTAGTAGTACTAAATCACCATTTTGAATTTGTGCATCATTATCTTCATAATGAAGAACTGTAGCATTTTTCCCACTTGCCAAAATTGTATTGAACGCATGATGCTTAATGCCAGATGACTTCAGTGTGAAATCAAACTGAGCTTCTAGTTCATACTCCATCATGTCAGCTTTTGCATGCTTAAGTACGTTGTAAATACCCTCTTTCGTTACAGCAATTGCTTCTTTAATGATTTCAATTTCTTCTTCTGTTTTAAACACTCGTAATTCACAAATATTCGGATATACATTACCAATTAAAACGTGTGGATACTGTTCTCTTACATGTTTAGCAAATGCTTGCGTTTTTGTCTCCGTACCATTCCACTCACGACGCTCTAAATCTAAATATAGATGCTTCACATTTTCTGTGAAAAGTATATTCGACATTGTCTTTTCAAAGCTATCTAAATATACAACTTTCTTTATACCAGAAATCCCCTCTGCTTCTTCGTTAGAAACTGTTTTACCGACCCATTTTTCCATTACTGGATCCGACTTTTCAATGAAAAGTGTTTCTTCTACACTATTTCCAAACTTCTTCAACATGAAAATAACATTTGGTTCATTAATTCCTGTTACATAGTAAAAATTTCGATTCGGCACAAATTTATAATGTGCATCCGCTGACATGTGAGGTGCTTGTCCAGCGAATAAAATAGTAATAGATTCATCTGGTAATGTGTTTACTAATCGTTCTCTATTTTGAGAAAAAAATGTTGATTTCATAATAATCCCCCTAGCATTCTATGTATACTTTTATATTTAATTACCTAATACAATTCATTCTATTATTGTTATAATTTTTCGTCAATTAATAGTGTTCATTTAGACAGTAATACTTTCATTACTAGGCACTTTTCACTCACAATTATGCATATCACTCCACAATTTCTTGACATTTATTCCATATACTTAACATCTCATATTTAGGAAAGGAGCTACAACTTTGACACATTATATAGCAACAGGATTAGCAATTACTTCTTTATTATTCATTTCAGGATGTTCTAACAACGCCGAAACAGCACCGGCGAAGAAAGACACGGTGCAATCTCAGCCAAAACATACAGAAACAGTAACTACGAGTCCGCAAAACTTCTATAAGGAAACTACATCTGGAAAAATCGAGCACATTCACGGAATTGGCTTTGCAGGAAATATGCCTGGGGTTTCTATCGCCACTCATAGCGGGATAAAAGTTTACCAAAATGGAAAATGGCTTGAAACTAAGACTGAGCTACATGATTATATGGGATTTCAGGCAACGAAGAACGGATTCTTTGCCAGCGGTCATCCTGCACCAGGCACAAATTTAAAAAATCCTTTAGGGTTAATGAAAAGTTCTGATGGCGGTAATACCCTTGAAAAGCTAGCTTTTTACGGAGAATCTGATTTTCATAACCTTGCTGTCGGATATAATACAGAAGCCATTTATTTATACAATGAGCGTCCAAATTCTAAATTGCAACAAGGTTTTTATTTCAGTACGAACAACGGACAAGATTGGAAAAATAGTAAGTTAAAAGGTCTTTCAAGTACGATTCATTCCTTCTCCGTACATCCGGATCAATCTAGTGTAGTCGCGGTAAGTACTAAAGACGGTGTTTACTTATCTACAGATTACGGAAATACATTTGAACTATTCTCTACATCACTTGAATCAACAGCAGTTACATTAAGCAATGAAGAGGTTATTTACGCCCCTATCAATAAGAAAATCGTAACGAAGAAATCAATTGCTACAAATGAAGAGACAAACATACAAATTCCAGCTTTAGATGCTAAAGATGCAATTATGTACATATCACAAAACCCTCAAAATTCAGCTGAAATTGTATTTGCTACAATGAAAGCTAATGTGTTCCTTTCTACAGATGAGGGGAAAACGTGGAAGCAGATTACGAAAGAGGGAGCATTCCAATTTAATTAGAAAGGTGAATATAACGTGTTTTCAACAATTAGTGAATGGAGCTATCAACTCATGTCTCCTTTAATGGATGTCGCGAATGCTACGAAATCAGTACCTCTATTATTTGCGTTTTTATTAGGCGTAGTAGGTACCCTTGCTCCTTGCCAATTAACAGGAAACATTAGCACTGTTACACTTTATGGCAATCAATCTTTACAAAAAGGACATGCATGGAAACATATATTGTTATTCATTTTAGGAAAAATAATAGCTTTTACAACACTTGGACTATTCGTATGGTTTTTAGGAAAAGAGATGCAGCAAATATTAACTTTGTACTTCCCGTGGTTACGAAAAATAATTGGACCTTTATTAATTTTAATAGGGCTAATGTTGGCAGGTATTATAAAGAGCAGAAATTTCTTCTCAATCAAATTTATACGAAAACAAAATGAAGTTGGCTCATTTTTACTTGGGTTCTTCTTTTCCTTAGCTTTCTGTCCGACTATGTTCGTTCTATTTTTCGGAACGTTAATCCCTTTATCTTTCTCATATAATTATGGATACTTGTTTCCGACATTCTTTTCGATAGGAACTGCTCTCCCTATCGTTATATTACTATTCATCATCTCCTACCTTGGATTAAATGGGGCACTACTTAAAAAGAGCCGAAAAATAGGAAAAAACATTCAACTTGTAGCAGGGATACTACTCATTTTAGTTGGACTTTATGATACTACTCTCTATTGGTAATACATACAAAAGGTAAGCTACAGTGAAATGAGCTTACCTTTTTTGCCAATTATATTTAACTCTTCTGCATGCCCTGTTGCTTCATCTCCCACTTTTTATACAGTAGTACTGCACCAAATAAAAATACCCCCGCAGCAAATGAAGCTACTGGTAACATTTTTATCATTTCATCAGGAAATACGAGCGGAAGTAATGGAAATGCATAAGCTGCTGGAATACTTACTCCAACGATTTTTAATAAAATAATCATTACTATCATATTGAATAAAGTGACTACAATCCATGAATCAATTGCAAAATACAATAAAGTTCCAACAGTTGCTGATGTAGTTAATACTAATATTTGTTTAAATGCCATTTTTTCATTGTATATCGGCCTTTGAAGTGATTCATACACGACAACTAGTATTGGCGGAATAACTGCTAATTGTTCATAACCAGTTATCCAACATAAACTGATCCACACGAAATTTAATACTAGAAATACAGTCATATATTTATATTGTATATTCACTTTTCGCTCAATACCGTTGTTCAATTTAAATATAAGAACACCGACCATTAATATAAATGTTAAAGCGCAGACTGCGATAACAAATGACCATTCCGTCGCATTTGTTACTAATGGTAATAAACCTGTCGCAATAGATGGTGCTAAATTGGATTGAATCACACGTAAAAACAGCATCATCAGTACAAGCGTTAAGCTTACTTTCCCTAAATAGACTATCTCCATTTGATTCACCATAAAACCGATCACAGCAGTTATTGACGGTGCAATAAAGATTTTTTCTGGTTGTCTTAACCATCCTGGCTCACGATACGCCCATAAAGCAATTGCCATTGCTGCTATTTCCGGCAAAATGACTTCTGGATCATTTAATAACACACCTGCTGTTACCATAGCTAAAATAAATAAAATTGCAATCGTATATGAGATGATAATTTCTTTCTTTGAAATTACTGCATTCATTATTACATACTCCTTTTTCTTATTACTTTCATAATGTAAAATAACACGTTAATATACCCTACTAAGGTATTGTATATTAACATGTTTTCTATTTCAAGTATTAGTAGTTATTTACACTCATTCTTATCCCATACACTTACAAAACAAGGAATGTTTACAGGCATTGACACTTATTAAAAGATACGTTACAATAACTATACATTAGTAAGTAACTAATGTAATTAAAACTAACTAGAGGTGAATCAAATGAAAAACATTTTATTCCGTATTAACGAATTATCAAAAAAAGAAAAAGCATCTGGATTAACAGTTGATGAAAAACAAGAACAACAAATGTTGCGTCACAACTATACAAAAACATTTCGTGGAAGCTTAGATTCCATTTTATTAAACACAAAAATTGTTGATCAACATGGTCTTAACGTTACACCAGCCGCATTACAAGATGCTCAAATACGTTTAAAATTAAGCAAATGAAATCAAAGCTAAAAAAACAATCTTATAAAACATAAAAAGAGCCGGAATTCCTATTTAGAAATTCCAGCTCTTTTTATTGTTTTTTCTAATTTAACATATGAACGATACATCGCAATTCTCCACGATACAATCATCGTAAATGCGAGCAAGAAAAACATTCCGCTTAACTGTGCTAAATCAATTGATTGACTTAAATATGATTTTAGCGCTACTCGTACAACCAATAATCCGACTAAAATAAATATAAATGCTTTTGACGGTTTCATAAATATATGTTCGGCCCTTATTTCGAGCTTAGTTGTTTTAATTAGAAATATAGAAAAAATAAGTCCTACGCTAATTGCCTCTACTATTTCTAACGATGTTAATCGAAACTCCGGTATGAAGTACATCATTGCACCAGTACTCATAAAAATTGGCGGTAATATAATTTTCTTTTTCGTTACCGGTTTTTTCGCTGCTTTAAAGCGCAGAAACATGACACCAATAGCCATACAAACCGCTACAATACTTGATAAAAGTGCTATCATACTCTCCCCACTCCTATCTACTTAACAGACTTTTTGAGCAAAATCATAAACCAAACGAGCCCGATACTTATAATAACATGACCTAATCCAGCCATATGGCTTAAACCGTTAAAGTCAGTTCCATTTACTTGTAGAAGACCTCTCCATAGCATTGTAGCAATAGTAAAAATTAATCCTACATTATAAACAACAAACCATGTAATAAAGCTCTTTGTTTCTTGTACATGAAACACTTTACATAAAGCTAAAGCAATTAAAAAGAATACGAAACCGAGCACTAATACATGTGTATGCACCAATTGCAACATTGTGGACCCTTTAATTCCCTGTGCTTTCGTATACTCTCTTGCAAATACTCCTGATAATAAACCAATAATTAAGTAAATGAATGCCGCATTATATAACCTCTTCATTTTATTCCTCCTGTTGTAAACTTTCTATATTCGCTGCAATTATTTTAAGCAAAGTTTATGAACGGAATATGAACAAAATATTACATTCAACTTTTGAAAATAAAAAAGCCATCCCACAATTCATAATTGCGGAATGGCTTTTCAACTTATTTTAAATCTTCTATCGAGAAAGCGCCTGGAAGTAATTGCTCAACAGTCACTTCTTTTTCATCGCCTTTTACATTCGTTAGTAAAACTGGCATTTTCGGTTCACAGAATTCAGCTATCACTTGTCTACAAGCACCACATGGTGAAATCGGTCCATCCGTTTCGCCTGTAATAACTAAGTAACTAAAATCGCGCTCACCTTCTGATACTGCTTTAAAGATCGCTGTTCTTTCTGCACAGTTACATAAACCGTAAGAAGCATTTTCTATATTACAACCAGTATAGATTTTACCTTCTTTCGTAACTAACGCTGCACCAACAGGAAATTTTGAATACGGAATATATGCTTTTGCTAACATCTTATTTGCTTCTTCGATATATTTTTTCTTATCCATATTATTTCCTCCTCAAAGTAAGTGTAATTATGATTAGTCAGTAATAACTGTATGAACTAATTTAGGAGCCACTGCTGTTTCAGCGATAGAAATGTTCTCATAGATTTTTGCTTTTACATCTTCTACATTTTCACGGTTTGCATAGATTGTTACGAATGGTTCGCCTTCTTTTACTGCATCGCCAACTTTTTTACGTAACATTAATCCTACTGCTAAATCGATTTCATCTTCTTTTGTTGCACGTCCAGCACCTAGTAACATAGCTGCGATACCGATTTCATCTGCAACAATGTTAGAAATAACACCTGAAGTTTTAGCCGGTACATCAATTACATACTTCGCCTGTGGCATTTTTTCTGGATTGTCTACAATTGAGCTATCTCCGCCTTGATTGCTTAAGAACTCTTTAAACTTCTCAGTTGCTTTTCCGTTTTTCATAACTTCAATTAGCATTTCACGAGCTTCTTCTAACGTATTTGCTTTTTTCGCAAGTACGACCATTTGACTTCCTAATACAAGTACTAATTCTGTTAAATCTTCTGGACCTTCACCTTTTAACGTATCAATCGCTTCTTTCACTTCTAGAGCATTACCAATCGCAAATCCAAGCGGTTGTGACATATCTGAAATAACAGCCATAGTTTGACGTCCTACATTATTTCCGATACGTACCATTGCATGTGCTAATTCTTTTGCATCTTCTTCTGTTTTCATAAATGCGCCAGCACCTGTTTTTACATCAAGTACAATTGCGTCAGCGCCAGCTGCAATTTTTTTACTCATAATTGAACTTGCGATTAAAGGAATTGAGTTTACTGTTCCTGTTACATCGCGTAATGCATAAATCTTTTTATCTGCAGGTGTTAAGTTTCCTGTTTGTCCAATAACAGCTACTTTGTCGCGGTTTACAATATCAATGAACTGCTCTTTCGTAATTTCAACGTGGAATCCTTCTACCGCTTCTAATTTATCAATTGTTCCGCCTGTATGTCCTAAACCACGACCAGACATTTTTGCTACTGGTACATCTAAAGCAGCTACTAATGGTCCTAATACTAATGTTGTTGTATCACCAACACCGCCAGTTGAATGTTTGTCTACTTTAATTCCTTCAATTGCTGATAAGTCGATCGTTTCTCCAGACTCCACCATTGCCATCGTTAAATCTGCACGTTCACGATCTGTCATATCTTTAAAGAAGATTGCCATTGCAAGTGCACTCACTTGATAATCAGGAATACTTCCATCTGTATATCCATTAATAAAGAACTTGATTTCTTCAGTCGTTAATTCTTTGCCGTCACGTTTTTTTGCAATAATATCTACCATTCTCATTACAATCACCATTCCTTTTTATATGATATAAATCTATTAAAATAATAAACCAACGATTGTTGCTGATAAGAAACTTACTAATGTTGCACCGAACAGTAATTTCAAACCAAATCTCGCGACTACATTCCCTTGCTTTTCATTTAAGCTCTTAACTGCCCCTGCAATAATTCCAATTGAAGAGAAGTTTGCAAATGAAACTAAGAATACAGATATAATCGCTGTCGTTCTGTCTGAGAAATTAAAGTTTCCTTGTGCTAAATCTGTCATAGCGACAAATTCATTTGATACTAATTTTGTTGCCATAATATTTCCGGCATTAACTGCTTCATGCCAAGGTACACCCATAATAAATGCAAATGGTGCAAATACATAACCAAGGATTTCTTGGAATGAGATACCAATCACACCTTTAAATACGGCATTAATGAATGCGATAAGAGCAACGAAACCAACTAGCATAGCTGCTACTGTAATCGCAACTTTAAATCCATCTATAATGTATTCCCCTAATACTTCAAAGAAAGTCTTTTTCTCTTCTTCTTGTACTTCTAACATATCTTCTTCTTCAGTAACTTCATACGGGTTAATGATAGAAGCGATAATAAAACCACCGAATAAGTTAAGAACTAAAGCGGTTACAACATATTGCGGTTTTAATAACACCATATATGATCCGACGATAGACATTGAAACGGTAGACATTGCAGATGCACATAATGTATACATTCTTTTCTCTGGCAATAATCCTAGTTGCTTCTTAACTGAAATAAACACTTCAGATTGTCCTAAAATCGCCGAAGCAACTGCATTATATGATTCTAGTTTCCCCATTCCATTTACTTTACTTAATGCTAGACCGATAGATTTCACAATAATAGGTAACACTTTAATGTGTTGCAAAATACCTATTAAAGCTGAAATAAATACGATTGGCATTAATACACTTAAAAAGAACGAAAACTCTTTTTGATTTACTAATCCACCAAATACGAAATTCACACCATCAGCAGCATATTTTAATAACTCTCCAAAACCATCTGCTATTCCGCTAATTAATATATTCCCTACACTTGTATTTAATAATAAAAACCCCAAAATGAATTGTAAAATAACCATCGTTATGATTGGGCGATATTTGACTTTCTTTCTATTATTGCTAGCAAGCCAAGCGATACCTAAAATCAATACGAGGCCAAAAATACCAATTAAATATTTCATAAGCCGTCTCCTCCCATTCGTATCCGCTTACATTTTTTTCAATTGTTAAAGCAATAGATACACTTTACTTTGTGTATCTATTGCTTTTGATTTCATTAATGATTAGTAGTTATCTGTAGCACCTTTTGCATCATTTAATACGATTGCAACACTAGCACTTGCTCCAACGCGAGAAGCTCCAGCAGCTACCATTTTGTCTGCATCTTCACGTGTACGAACGCCACCAGATGCTTTTACACCAACGTTTGGTCCTACTGTTTTACGCATTAATGCGATATCTTCAGCAGTTGCTCCGCCAGTTGAGAATCCAGTTGAAGTTTTTACGAAGTCAGCACCAGCTTTTACTGATAATTCACAAGCGCGTACTTTCTCTTCATCTGTTAATAGGCAAGTTTCAATGATTACTTTTACAAGAGCTTTTCCTTTTGCTGCTTGTACTACTTCATAAATATCTTTTTCAACGAACTCGTTATCGCCATCTTTTAAAGCGCCTACGTTGATTACCATATCAACTTCAGTTGCACCTTTTGCGATAGCATCTTTTGTTTCGAAAGCTTTTGTTTCAGTAGTGCTTGCTCCTAATGGGAAACCGATTACAGTACAAACATCTACGTCATGTCCAGCTAATTCTTCAGCAGCTAGCTTCACCCATGTAGGATTAATACAAACAGAAGCGAATTTATATTCCTTTGCTTCTTCGATTACTTTCATAACATCTTCTTTTGTAGTATTAGCTTTTAAAATTGTATGGTCAATTAACTTTGCAATATTCATTATCTTCACTCCTCATATCTTTTAACAACTTCATTCTAACCCTTAGTTGAACAAATGTAAATACACTTTTGAAATTTTGTTCATTCTTTTTTAGAAGGGAATCTCTTGTAGTAAATAAAGCGCATTCTATCTAAGAAACACTTCATATATAAAATGAAAACTTTTATATTAACAGTGGTAGTATGTATCTCAATATCCATAATTATTTTAAAAAAGGCAATTTGTATTCAAAAACACTCCCATAATTCATACATAGTAAAATAAAAGGCTTTCTCAAAATTAACATCTTGAGAAAGCCTTTTATTTCTAATCTTTTTGATACTGTAACAATTCCTTCGCCGTATGCTGATCAATAATTAATACATTTGCATACCCGCCACGTAACGCACCATCAATTGATTTTATTTTTCTATTACCACCGGCAACTAAAATAGAGCGTTTCTTTAATTTCAGTTCTTCTAACTCAATTCCAATAGTCCGTTTATTAATTTCTTCACTACTAATATTTCCATCTCCATCAAAGAAACGTGAACAAATGTCACCGACCGATTGTTTTTTGAGTAAACTTGTTTCATCCTTATCGAAATAGCCTAATCGGAATAATAGTGCTTCGTCTCGCACTGTTCCTACAGTAAAAATTGCAATATTCGCTTGTTTCCCCATTTCGATAATGTGATGAATATGTCGATCCTGTTCTACTAATTCTTTTGTCACTGCATTATCGAATATTACTGGTAATGGTAAATTTCTTGGCGTCGTTTGAAAAGCATCTGCAAATAAAGCAATGGTCTCATTCGCATATGTATTTACACTCGAATGACTAATACCACCTTTTAACTGGACAACTTCTACACCTTTTACATGTTGTGGTACGATTTTTCTAGCGATTTCATACATCGTCATTCCCCAGCTTACACCAACGATATCACCGTTTTTAACCGTCTTTTCCATATACTCAGCTGCATATTTACTAATATACTCTGTAATCGTTGCATATTCTGGCACTGGAGAAAATACGACATGTGCCTCTAGCAAGTTGTACTTTTCTTTCAGTAAATTTCCAACGTTATCTAGATCAGCAAATGGATCGGCTATACTAATTTGAACAAATCCTTTTTCTTTCGCGTACTTTAATAGTCTAGAGATCGTCGGCCTTGAAATATTTAATTTGTTAGCAATTTCTTGCTGACTATAATCTGATTGATAATATAATCTTGCAACTTCAACGCTTAATTGTTGTTTATCTTTATCCATAATAACTTATTACATATCCTTCCCTGTATTTCCTTTTCGTTACAAGCATTATACAGCTTTATGCAATAAATTTCGACTAATGAATTTTATCTAACTGAACTTCTACTACACTTAGTATTTAAAATGAAACTTTAATCAATGTTTTTTATCCATCCCCTATTAGTTATCATCCCGCCCCCATAATGTACGATTTTTCTTATAAAGCAAACCGGTCAGGTTATTGAAGAAGTCAGTTTTAAAGTTCAAATTAGATATATAAAATCAATATGAAGGTGTGAAATCAATTGTAAAATAGTAGTTTTGGAATAAGTAAATAAGAGAAATAATCAATAGTGATTATTTCTCTTTTCATATACATATTTATTTTTGGAAAAACAACCTCACTCCAAATACTAATAATACTGCGCCCGTAATACCCTCTATTGTACGGTTCACTCTTTCTTTTCTTAAAAAAGTTCTTAATTGACGTATGAGTGAGATATAAAGTAAATACCATACTGCTGTCAGAGTCGTAAATGTAACTCCTAATACAAGAAATTGGAGGAAATGATTTTGATTACTTACAATAAATTGGGGTAAAAAACTAAGGAAAAACACAGCAGTTTTTGGGTTTAAAATTGCCGTAGTAAATCCTTGTCTAAAGCTTTTAATTGCCCCAATATCCTTAGAGTCCCTTTCTACTGAACCTGATATAGCTTCTTTTTTATATAAGGCACTTTTAATTGACTTTACAGCTAAGTAAATTAAATAAACTGCCCCAGCATATTTTATAAATGTAAATAACATAGCAAATTTCATTAAGATGGCAGAGAGTCCTAGCGTAGCCATTATTGTATGAATCATCATTCCAGATATCGTTCCTAAGACAGTCTTTATCCCACCATTTTTACCATGCGAGATAGTATTTTTTGTAACTAGTGCAAAACCAGGACCAGGCATCATTATGATTAACATTGCTGTAAGGATAAATAGTAGATAATTTTCCATGTTCTAGTATTTCCTTTCCAATTTTTAGTTTTGCTTACAGTATAACTTTTTTCATTAAAACATTACATATAAAAAGCTTGATCAGAAGTTTATCTAAGGTATTAGTATCGATTCGATTAAACATTACCCTAAAACTACATGAATAAAAAACATGAAAAATTTAAATATCAAATTACAAGTCCAACTCTCACAAAAACAGGATAAAAAAATAAACAGCGGAACTAGTCCACTGTTTACTTCGCCACACCTTCATGTAATTTTTCTGTATAATCTTTGACATCTTTCCAGCTGTCTTTCGCTGTATGTAAATCTTCTTTTATAAACGTAAACTCTTCAGGGCTGATTCCTTTTACGTTTTGTAGTAAATTATTATATTTTGCCCCTACTGTATACCATTGATTTGATATATTTTGCAATGCTGTAATTGCTGCATCAATCGTTTCAGTCATATTTGTTGTTTTATTTTTTACATCTGTCAAAATTGCAACTTCTGCTTGTACGCCAGAAATTCTATCTTTTAAATTGGCTATTTCTCTTTCTGCATTTGCGATATCTTTTTTCGCAATGGCAATCATCGGTCCGCCAGCAAGACATGTAATTAGTGCTACGCAAAGTACGCCACCAGCAATGACCATATCATTACTCTTTTTGATTGAATCGTTATATGTATTGATTTGTTGCTCTAGAGCTGGAATACCAGCATTCGTACTTGCCAAAATCGCTGTTAATTGATTTGTATCCTCTTTAAAACTATTTGTGTCTTTCGCCATTCTATCGCGAAAAGCTTTCAAATCCCCTAATAATACATCTACCTCATTTTGATTCTTTACAATATCCGCATACAACTTTTCTAAATCCGCTTTTAACTTTACGCTATCCTTTTGATCAATCGCTATTAGCATGCTATTATAATACGTTTGAAAAGTATTATTGTAATTAATAATATTTTGATCTGTTTTCATAATTTGCGGCTTCATATAATTTAACCAATACGCCGCGTTAATCTTTGCATCTCTTTGATGCTGAACCATACTTCCTTTAAACTCACTATTAATGGAATTTATTTTACTTAAATCAGTCTCTTGCTGATTTTGAATTAATTTTGCATATGAATCCATTGCAAATATGCTCGATGTCGTTTGCGCCATTACATCTTGGAATCCAGCTGGTCCGAGAGAATAATTTTTCGCATTTTCTTGCAATGTTTTTACATTTGGTTCTGCTGCAACAGGATGTAAAGGAAATGCGTTACTCGTTGCCACCCCAGCAATCATTAACGCTAAAAGACATTTTTTATAAAATCTTTTCTGCATTCTTTTCACCTATTTTCTTTATAAGGGTATGAAAAACTCCTGCTCACAACTGAACAGGAGCTTCAAATCTTTCATCAATACGTAATGCTCTAACGATTCGTATTTGATTAAGCTTTTTTCGTATCTACTACTTTAATATCTTCCGCATAAATCTTTTCTGCATAGTCTTTAATGTTTTTCCAGCTATCTTTCGCAATGTTTAAATCTTCTTTAATGAAAACAAGGTCGTTTGGACTAATTGAATCTACATTTTGAAGTAAAGAATTGTATTTTGATCCCATTGTGTACCATTGGTTTGAAATGTTTTGCAACGCTGTAATTGCAGTATCAATTGTATTTGTTAAATACTCCGTTTGTGTTTTAATGTTCGTTAACCCAGCTACTTCTAATTGAGCAGTTGTAACTTGTCCTGTTATTTTTTGAATTTCAGCTTGTGCATTATCAAGCTCTTTCTTCGCTAATACGATTCCAGCTGTACCACCGCCTACAGCTGCTGCACCACCTGCAATTAACGCGACTCCTAGCGGCGTTCCTGCACCTGTAGCAATGACTACTGCACCACCAATAATGGCAATTGGCCCTAGAGCTGTCGCAACTGATGAACCGATAATAATTGCATTATACTTACTAATTGCTTCATTATACGTTGTAATTTGATTTTGCAGAAGCGGGATTCCTGCATCTTGACTAGCTAATATAGATGTAATTTGATTTGCATCACCCTTGAAGTTTTGCGTATCGGACGTCATTTTGTTTCGGAATTTCTTCAAGTCTTCTACTAACTGATCTACTTGCGCTTTATTTTCATTAATACTACTTGATAATCTAGTTAAACCTTTCGTAAGAGTCGCTTTATCTTTTGCGTCTACCGCAGTAACTAAAGTATCATAATAGTTTTGGAATTTCGTATTGTAGTTAATAATATTTTGATTCGTTGAAATAAGCTGTGGCTTTAATACATCTAACCACTGTTTCGCATTTCCTCTAGCTGTATCTTGGTGCTGAATTACTTTACCTTTTAAAGCAGTATCAACAGACGATACATTACCAAAGTTAACGTTCCCTTGTTTAATAATTGTTAAAGCGTACAGATCCATTACTAAAGCGTTTGAACCTGTTCTTTCCATTGCATCTTTTAAGCCTTCTGGTCCTAATGAGTATTCCTCATAGTCATTATAAGCTTTTGCTACCGCATGAATTGGAGCTTGTTTCACTGTACTTTCAGCTGCATACGTATGAGCTGGCATAATGTTTCCTGCTGCAAATACTGCCATAAGTGCTGATAGAGCCATTACTTTATAAGGTTTTTTTGTCATTTTTCTTCTCTCCCTATATCATTACTTATTTTTAATGTACTTCAACGTTTGTAACGTAATCTTCAAATTGATTCGTTTGCTTATTCATTTCATCACTTACTTTTTTAATTTGATTGAAATGTTTTTGAAGTAAACTACTATCTGTATATGTGCCTTCTTCAACATTCTTTTGAATTTGGATCATATTATTATTTAAAACTTTCCAATCTGTTAATAACGTTTCTAAAGTTGTAATTTGACGATCGATTAGTTCTGTAAAGCTACTTACTTGATCTTCAACAAATGTAATTTGTGTCGCTTCTGCTTCAGTTTGTGATAACTTTTGAATAAGTGGTAGTAGCTCTTTTTGCTTTTGCTGAATGCGAAGAGCCGCTTCCCTCGTTTGACTATCTGCAGCATTTACAATTTCATTACTTAAAGTACCGATAGAAACAAAATCAATTGTTTTCGTTTGTGCAGTTTGATTTGTAATTGTAAATACTTGTTTACCGATATTAATAGAACCTTTAATAATTTCTTGAGGTCTATTCAAAATAGTAGTTAGCTCAGCTTGAATTTCCCCTTGAATTCTTTTAATATCTTCTCTTAACTTCACAATATCCCCACTTGATCCTTGTAGTGTTTTTATTGCTTCATCAGCTTTAATTGATAAGTTGTTACTATCTTTATCTAATACCGTTTTAAATCGATTTAACTCTAATAAATCTCGCTCCATACTCTCTTGGATGCTTTGTACTTGCAGTTGTAATTTTCCATATGCATTTGTAAAATCTGCTTTTGCTTGTTCATCTTCATTTACGTTTCCCGCTAGTTCATAGAGCTTACTATAATAGCTATTAAATCGAGTGCTATATCTCATCATCTCTTGATTTAAGTCAATTAGCTTCGGATTATATTCATCAATCCACTCTCGTACATTTGCCTTTGCAAACTTTTGATGATTCGTTAAGCTACTCATCGCATTTACTTTAATGTCTGGCTGTTGTAAAATAACTAATCCGTATGCTTGTATAAGCGGTGACTGTGATCCTAACATTCGAATTGAATTAGATAATGTATTTGGAGCAATTACATTTTGTGCATATACTGTTTTCACTTCTGTTTGCCCCTCCGTCGCGTAAGCGCTTACAGGAATAAAACAACTCGTAGATACTGCTGTAACCAATAACCCTGTAATTAAAGTCTTTTTCACTTTAACTCCTCCTATGTATTAGCAACTATTACTATCGCATTTTATTATTCTATTTTCTTACACATAATTTGAGATGGTTAAAATAGAGAACGTTCTCACCGCGATCCATGTATGAACCACCTCTCTCAACTTTTATTGCTACAGTACTTACTTATTGTTATAAAACATTTCATATGTGATTAGTATGAATAACATTGTATAAAATTTCTATTTTATAGCCATTTCCACATTCACACAGTGAATATATTACATGAAAATATTATTCATTATAAACTAAAAAACGTACGTCAATATGAAATTCTGTTTTGTTTTCATGTAAGTTTTGTACTGTAAGGTCATTTAAACACAGCTATTTATATAACGTAAAGAAGTATTTTCACTCCCTTTATTTTCAAGATTTCCTGTCCTTATTTCAAAATATAATCCGCTTCACTATTCCAATTGAAATATCCATATATCACAACAAAAATCTCTACTTATTCACAGACATAAAAATTATATTAATATACCTTTTAGACTCATATGCAATTATGCATAGTGTATACACAAAAAGGATAGCTTCACTTTCATGAAGCTATCCTTAAAAAATCTTCTTACTTTTTCAAATGATATGGAACTGTCGTAATAACAACATTTCTTTTATAGAGTAAATACGCACGAATGAGTAAACTAGACTGGTTATGAAGAATGTTATGCCAACCTTTTTTCGGAATGAACTGTGGTATAACGACCGTAACTCGGTAATTTGATTCACTCGCTTTATATTGCACTGTATCAATAAACTTTGTTAGCGGTTGAAGAATGCTTCTATAATGCGAATGCAATGTAACGAGTCTTACTTCAGGTTGCCACTTCTTCCATTTCTCTTCGAATTTCTTTTCCTCTTCTCTGTCAAAAGCAACATATACAGCAATTACTTGATCTGCAGAAAGAGACTTCGCATAGTTCAATGAATTTTCTACCACATGTGTCATACCAGCCACAGGAACGACAATTACATTTCCTTCAATCGGAACAATTCTCTCACAAGTTTTTAAACTTAATTGATCGCCTACTGCATCATAATGCTTCTTAATTCGGTGGAACAAGAAGATAATGACAGGTAAGAAAATAAGGATTGACCAAACTTGTGCGAATTTAGTTAAAAAGAACATACTCATTACGATAAAACTAATGACTGCTCCTATTAAATTGACCGTTAACCTCAAAGCCCATCCTTCAGGTTTTTCACGAAGCCATTTTAATACCATACCCGTTTGAGAAAGGGTAAACGGAATGAATACACCTACTGCGTATAACGGAATTAAATGTTCTGTTTGTCCTTGGAAAGCTACAATTAAAATAATCGATGCGATTCCAAGTATAATAATTCCGTTTGAGTATCCTAGGCGGTCTCCTCTAATCATAAACATTCTCGGTATAAATTTGTCTTTTGCAAGGTTAACTGCTAATAGTGGAAATGCAGAATAACCTGTATTAGCAGCCAGAATTAATATTAAAGCAGTTGTACCTTGTATGAAATAGTACATGAAATTACGTCCAAAAGTTTGTTCAGCAATTTGTGAAACAACCGTTACTTCCTTACTTGGATTAATTCCGTAATAATAAGCTAAAAAGACAATTCCTGAAAATAAAACGGCAAGTAATGCACCCATTGCAAGCAATGTTTTCGCTGCATTGTTTGGTGCAGGATCTTTAAAGTTTGGAATTGCGTTAGAGATCGCCTCAACACCTGTTAAAGCAGAGCTTCCTGAAGCAAATGCTCGTAGCAGTAAGAACAAACTAATTCCTGCAACTGGTGTTCCAATTGGCGTGTGTAATGTCGGTGAAACTTGACCAGTTAAAATATTGTATATCCCTACTCCAATTAATATAAATAATGCTAAAACGAATAAATAAACAGGATATGCTAAAACGGAAGCAGATTCCGTTACCCCTCTTAAATTTAATATCGTAATCAATATAACAAATATAATCGCAATGATTACATTATGTGCATGTAAACTAGGAAAAGCCGATGTAAGCGCATCTGTACCTGCTGATACACTTACTGCAACAGTTAAAATATAATCGACTAATAAAGACCCTCCAGCTATTAACCCTGGATTCATCCCTAAATTTTCTTTTGATACAACATACGCTCCTCCGCCGTGCGGATAAGCGAAAATAATTTGTCGATAAGATAAAATAAGAGCAGTTAATAACACTAATACCCCAACAGCTATCGGAATGGAATACCAATAAGCTATTGCCCCAAGACCAGCTAATGCGATTAATATTTGCTCTGGTCCGTATGCGACCGATGACAATGCGTCAGAAGATAAAATGGCTAGCGCCTTCGTTTTATTAAGCTTTTGCTCTCCTAACTCAGTTGATTTTAACGGCCTTCCAATTAAAAACTTTTTGATAGATGAAACCACTGCTGTCCACTCTCCAATAATTTTGTACGAACTTTTCTGCTAGTTACAGCCGATAAACGATTTCTTCAGAAAACAAAAAATGTCTACAAGCCATAACGAAATAGACTTGTAGACATTATATTTTTTGTCGCACAAGCTCCACCTTCCTTCTCAATATAACGCTTACGAGGTTAGCTGTCGGATTCGGGCCTATGAGTAGCCCTACCTTTTTCAAGGATTCACCCCATTGGATTAAGAACTAATCCATAAGAACGGGTCCCCCGTACCATGCGGTTTCAGCGATTTAGAAAATTGAAACTGTGGATTATAATACTCCTTTATTTTCAAAATGTAAACAAAAATTTTGAAAAAGAAAAAATTTAAATGATTGCGCATAATCCGCCGGTAAATATACATAATGAATATTAAAAAATCGATAAAGGAGACCCATATGTCTAAAGAAAAGAAGCCTATTTTTTCCGATTCCTATTTAGATGCATTAGCAAATGAAATTAATCAATTATACGGTAAACGTGAACAGGAAATAAATTTGACAGATAGAACGAAAAGAAATAAATAATTTGTCATAAAAAAGAAAGCAATACACTTATATATTGCTTTCTTTTTTATTTTTTCATACATCCAATTGTATTGCTGATTTGTTAAAGGTCATTTCTTCATACACCTTTAAGTTTTGATATACCGCACTCAATAATGGTGCTTCTATAGAAAATTGCTTTGCTATATCTAGTAAGTACCCCTGTAAGTGCTCACCTTCAATTCCAGAACCTTTTTCCATATCCCGCTGCATCGATGACTTCATATCATACGAAATTTTATCAATTGTTTTCATATGTTCTTGGGCAATACTATCCTTTACCGGAGCTCCTAATGCCCTCATGATTTGTACAGATTCCTCAAATAAATTTCGGATGAAATCACGTCCACCTTCACTCTCACGAATTGGACCGATTGGCGCACGCATTAATGTTGTCACACCTGACATTACAGTAATAAATAAATATTTATGCCACATATCTTGCGTAATGTTTTCACTTAAAACAAAACTAGATTTTGTACCTGCAAATGCTTTAGAAATATGCTTTATCCTCTCTGAATCTTGAAGCTTCATTTCTCCAAAGACAAGTCTGTTGGCAGCACTCGTTTGTACAATTTCTCCTTGATCGTTTAACGTCGTCTCGATAAAACATAAACCGCCAATTACTTTTTCTTCGCCGAATTCCTTTTGTAATAGTAATACATGAGCGATACCATTTAACAATGGAATGATGACAGTATTTTCACCTACAAACGGCTTCAAATCTTGAATTGCCTCGTTTAAGTGATACGCTTTTGTTGAAAATAAAATGACATCAAATGGAGCAGTTCGGCCTTCCTTCGTTATTAATTTCGGTTGGAAGGAAAAATCCCCATTCACACTACGAATAACAAGTCCCGTTTCCTCTAATTGCTGTTTTCTTTTACTGCGGACAAGAAACGTAACATCTTCTCCTTTTTCGACTAATCGGCCACCAAAAAATCCTCCGACGCCACCAGCTCCTAATACTAAAATACGCATACAACATCCCCCTTTTCAAAATACAGTTTTATAACATTTCGTATACATAACATTATACATGTCCCCTACTAAATAAGCTGAATTTTCATTCTTAATCAAGTATAAAGCAGTGGTTATTTTCAAATAAATTTGGGCATGTTGTTTTTATAGCATATATGAAAGGAAACAATGTAAATGGAGGCAATACAAACAATCGAGGAAAAAGATGTAACAACAGCTATATTTCAATTCATATTCCCGTTTTCTTTTAAAACTGGATATGAACAAAATATGTTCCCTTTCTTACAGAAAAATAATTTTCGCCCTTTTCGACTCGATCATCTTGAAAATGAAAATACATACTACGGAAAGTTTCAAGTTTCACATCAAAATATGGAAGCATACTATCTTTCATTTACCAATAAAATACTATTCCCTCACTCAGAGCATCAAAAAGGATTGCAACGCTATTCTAAAGACCTTAACTTAACTGGACACTTAACAACAAATCTTGTTTCCGTTCCATTCAAGATTCATTCTATTGACGTAACACTTTGTCCCTATGAGCTTGGCTTCTTAACAATTCGGACAGAAGTAGAAACTGCTCCAAACATGACATTATCAGAAGCAATTGAATTCGCCGCCCGCTTCCGTGTACTTGAAACTAAAAATGGCACAACTGAAACGATCTGCATTGAATGTAATGGAAAAAAATATTCACAAGTAGAGAAGCTTATATTCGGCGATTTATTTCATGGTGTAACAGACTTCTTTGAGAAAAAGAGATTGCGGAGCTCTTACTTTCAAACATTCCCCTTCTTTGAGGATCAACGAATGTATGTACAAACTTTATTATCCATAAACAAAGAGTCGGACCTTCATGTAGTTGATGTATACCGAGCTTCCAGTCTTTCCGGATTAACAGACGATGGCAAGCCGTATATTAGCGCAAATAATGTTCCTTATATTCAAGATTATTTAATAAAGCATTCATATCAAAGATGGGCTCCTAGTCGCTACTTTATTATGGAAGAACATATTTTCACATGTATAACAAACGAGGGTGAACACGAATTCGCTAAACTTGCTAGTCAAATGTACGGGGAGTTTTATTACGCCTTGTTATTGAATTTATTTCATAAAGTTGTTTTATTAAAAATGGCAAATGCTTATGCGGAGTTAAATATTGAACAAGATACAAATGAAATAGAAAAATTAATTTATTCAATCAATTCGTTTACAGCGAATTACTTTTCTTTAGAGCTAGTATCCCAATCACAGAGTGAAGATATTTTCTTCCGCTTAAGAAATCTATTTAACATTGAAGTACTATACTCGAATGCAAAACAAAATCTTGATAGTTTGTTTAAATATCAAGAAAATGTCGCCTCTAAAAAAGATAGCCTTTTACTATTAATTTTAACGCTCTACTCTGTAGTAGGCCAAATGTTAGGGTTTACTATGATTGACCTTTTAAGAAACACCGATTCAAACAAAATATCGTCACCACTGGAATTTTTCGCACTTTTAATAGCAATTAGCGGCATCGTTATTTCACTTATTTTAGGTGCGCAAAGTTTATACCAATGGAGTCTACAACATAAACGAAGAAAAGCATGGGTAAAACAAACTGTACTTTCTGCTGTGAAAGAGAAAGATGATAAGAAGTAACGAAGACTATTTTCAAATTTCAAATACGTGGCAGGATTCAGTAAATGAAATTATTATGAGCGATTTTCCGATTATATCGGCGCAACTCAAAATATATCGACTTACCAACAAAAACTGACAAAAGAAAAACTACATAGAAAAAGTACTCCAAACTAAAATTTGGAGTACTTTTTTATTACACTAATTCAGCTTACTTCCCTGCTTCGATTTTCTCTAATGCAGCAGCTACTTGTTCTTCCGTTAATTCATGTTGTACTACGTAGCGGTTACGTGGGCTTACGCGACATTCATGAGAACATGCACGTAAATATTTCGCTTCGTTTTCTTCAGAACATAAAATCTTCTTATTACATTCTGGATTTGAACAGTTTACATAGCGCTCACAAGGTTCGCCTGAGAAGTGGTCTTTACCAACGATAACATGTTCTTTTTGGTTTACTGGTACAGCGATACGCTCATCGAATACGTAACATTGTCCGTCCCAAAGCTCACCTTGTACTTCTGGGTCTTTTCCGTAAGTTACAATACCGCCGTGAAGCTGACTTACATCCTCATAACCTTCACGAACTAACCAACCAGAAAACTTCTCACAACGAATTCCGCCTGTGCAATACGTTAAAATCTTTTTACCTTCAAGTGTTTCTTTATTTTCTCTGATCCAATCTGGTAATTCACGGAATGATTCAATATCAGGTTTAATCGCACCTTTAAAGTGTCCTAAATCAAACTCATAATCATTTCGTGCATCAATAATAACTGTATCTTCTTGTTTCATTGCCTCATAAAAATCTTTTGGCTCTAAATACTTCCCAGTTATTTCGTGTGGGTTAATGTCATCTTCTAGACGAAGTGTAACTAACTCTGGACGAGGACGTACGTGCATTTTCTTGAATGCATGCCCTTCTTCTTCATCTATTTTAAATACGATACCGTCAAAACGTGGATCGTTGTTCATTGCTTCCATGTATTTCTCTGTTTGCTCTACAGTACCAGAACAAGTTCCGTTAATTCCTTCTTTTGCTACAAGAATTCTACCTTTTAATTCAAGTGAATTACAAAATGCTAAATGCTCTGCCGCGAATTCTTCTGGGTTTTCAATTGTTGTGTACATGTAATATAGTAATACTCTATATGGTTTTGTAGTTGCCAATGTGTTTCTACCACCTATCTAATTTTTAAAATCATGTATAAGTTAACGTTCATATCAAAACATATATAATAAGAAAATGAATCCATTTTCTTCTCTTTATACTATTTTCTATCAGTTAACAAAAATAAAAAACAAGATTACACACCAAAACCCTGTGGTTATGTTGTAATCCCAATATATTATATATCATACAAATGCAATTCCATCAATTAATATGCTGTATTATCGGCTTTTTGTTCACATAAATTTCAAAAACAGCCCTTTAATTCATTATGTTTCCCCACGTCATCACACCATAAACTCCCAATTTTTTATTACACGACACCATCCATTGCAGCAAGGCATATAATTTGCACTAAGGAAACATTTATGTTCAAATAAAGTGAAACTTTAATCAGTGGGGGTTTTCTTCATCCCCCACTGATTATTAGCCCTCACCAATCGGACTTTAATGGGCAGCCCGACCCCCTCCTAACTTCTTTGCTTTCGCTGAATTTTGAGGTGGGGGTCTTACTGCCCATTAAAGCGGGATAAAAATATCATCTAATACATTTAAATGTATTGAAATAAACAATAAGAATACTTACAATAATTTCATCAAGTTAACATTCCAAAGGGGAAAACTACTATGAATAAAGATATATCAAAAGATGCACAAGTCCCTTCTCAAAGTACAACTGTTCAATCCGCACACTTAGCTTTAAGTGGCGAAACGAAAGGATGGAAACGACTGTTACCGTTTTTAGGACCCGCTTTTATCGCATCCGTAGCTTATATTGACCCTGGTAACTTTGCTACAAATATCGCTGCTGGTTCACAATACGGATATTTACTATTATGGGTTATATTCGCTTCTAACTTAATGGCAGTATTAATTCAAACTTTATCAGCTAAATTAGGAATTGCTACAGGAAATAATTTACCTGAAATAGCTCGCGAGCACTTTCCAAAACCTGTGTCTATCGGCTTATGGATACAAGGTGAACTCGTTATTATGGCTACAGATTTAGCTGAATTTATCGGGGCAGCACTCGGATTGTATTTATTATTTGGAATTCCTATGTTACCAGCTGCTTTAATTACAGCAGTCGGATCATTTATTATTCTTGAGTTTCAACGCAGAGGATTTCGCCCACTAGAAGCTATTATTACAGGGATGATTTTTATTGTAGTAATAGCATTTGGGATTCAAGTTTTTTATGCAAAACCAGAATTAAGTCCCCTTCTTTCAGGACTATTGATTCCGAAATTCCAAGGTGTAGACAGTATATTACTTGCAGCAGGGATATTAGGCGCGACAGTTATGCCACATGCAATCTATTTACATTCTGCATTGACACAACGCCGCGTCGTTGGAACAACTGATGAACAAAAGAAAAAGATTTTCCGTTTCGAATTTATTGATATCATTATCGCAATGGTTATCGCTGGAGCAATTAATGCGAGTATGTTAATTGTTGCTGCTGCACTATTCTTTAAAAATGGCTTGCATGTTGAAGACCTTGATGTTGCTTTTAATCAGTTCAGTACTTTAGTCGGTCCAGTATCGGCTGCTTTATTTGGAATTGGGCTCTTATCCGCAGGACTATCTAGCTCTTCTGTCGGTACAATGTCAGGTGATATTATTATGCAAGGTTTCATTCGAATGCATATTCCGTTATACTTACGCCGCTTTATTACAATGATTCCACCATTAGTTATTATCGCTTTAGGTGTAAATCCAACTTACGCTCTAGTCATGAGCCAAGTCGTCTTATCATTCGGTATTGCTTTTGCATTAGTACCACTTATTATGTTTACAAGCAATAAAAAAATTATGGGTTCACTCGTTAATCACCGCATAACAACTTTTATCGCTTGGATCATTGCTGCACTTGTTATCATTTTAAATATTTTCTTACTGTATCAAACATTTGTAGGGTAATAGAAAAAGGTATTCCAATAAAACTGGAATACCTTTTTTCATTACCACTTATGTATGTACCTCTTTTTGGCATTAGCGCACCTTTCTCAGTTCGAAAGTAAAGTGGTAATCCTTCCGAAAAAAACATGCTCACCTTGGATGGATCCTGCCTTTGATGATGAATATGTAAATGCGGCTCACTTGAACTTCCGGAGTTACCGACTTGGGCAAGAACCTCTCCTTCATTTACATGTTGTCCTTCCCTCACTTTAATTGATCCTTTTTTTAAATGGGCAAGAATCAAAAATGTCCCTGATTCATCTAGTCGTAAATAAATATGATTCCCCGCCATTGACTGAAAATCATCCTCTCCTGGAACTACATCTTTTTCATCATTATTGATAGATACAACTGTTCCAGAAGCTGGTGCCATTACTTCCGCTCCATATATTCCATAATCCCCTAAATTACTACTTTTCACTTCAGCAGGCGGAATAAGAATATCATATGCCCATCGTTCATTTGGTTTTATAACATGATAGTTCGTTTCTAATCGATCACCGCCCCAGCCCACTAATGCTCTTTCATTCAAAGGAAAACGAACGAATGCTTTAGGATTCATAGATTGTACATCTGCTGGGTAAGCAAGTCCCCCTATGTTAGCAAACCATCCTAAAGGCCAGGCTCCAATTATAGAGAAAAGAACGATGAAGAGTAGTGTTCTATCTATTCGCTTTCTGAAAATGCCTTTCCACAAAAATAGTAATACTGACCCTATCAAAATAAAAATTGATACTAAGCTAAAGGCTTGTAACCCCCACCAAACAATGACTGATATAACACCATGGGCTAAATAAACTACACTCCAACTTATAATTAAAAACGCTACTAAAATTACTAATACATATCTCTTCCACATGTTGTACCCCCACCCTCATATCTTTTTTCTACATAATACGAAGTGAAAATTACAACATATAAAAGAAATACTTACGATTTTCTTATAATTCTTTATAATGCGGTAAAACGATGGTAAAAACAGTTTCTTTCTCATTACTGCACACAGTGATATCCCCTTTATGGAGCTCTGCTATACTTCTCGCAATTGCAAGTCCCATTCCTTTTCCACCCGTATAAGAGCTACGTGATTTTTCGCCACGATAAAACTTCTCAAAAACATAAGGAAGGTTCTCTTTCGGAATGCATTGTCCAAAATTTTTAATTTCTATTTCAACATTCATGTCTCTTTTAGAAATTCGAATCAAAATCTGTTTTCCGTCTTTCCCGTACATAATACTATTACTAATTACATTTTCGAACAGCCTCACCATAAGCGCTACATCCATTTCCACATGTAACTCCTTATCACCATTAATACAAAAGCTCATATCGGCATCATCTAGTTGTGGTACAAAATCAATCATGATTTGTTCAATGAACGCTTTCATATTTACTTCACTTTTATGTAATTCAATCTCCCTATAATTTATTTGACAATATTCTAATAAATCATCTACTTGATTTTTTAATTCATAACTTTTTCGCTTTAATATACTTACATACTGTTCACATTCTTCTCTATTTGAATGAAGCTGATTTCCTAACAGGTCCGCATAACCGATTAGAGATGTTACAGGTGTTCGTAAGTCATGAGAAATATTGCTAATCATCTCATTTTTCGTTACCTGCGTTTTTTTTTCATTTTCGATAGACTCTTTTAAACTTTTAGCCATCCTATTAACATTCGTTGCTAATTCACCAATCTCGTCATTTTTCGAAATAGATATATGTATTTCCAAATTACCATTACTTATTTCTTTCAAGTTCTTATTTATTTCAGATAACCTTTTCATCATTGTTTTTGTCATGAATGCAAAATATATTGTAGTAAAAATTAAAAAAGCTATTACATATAAAAGTGAATATTTTTCCTCTAACGCAGTAACATGACTATATATATTTCCAATTAATATTTGAAACGCTATTATACTTACAGTTGCTAACAGAATGCTACATATGAATGCGATAAAAAACTTAGTTCTAATGCCTTGTAATGATTTAATCTTCAATTTTATATCCGACTCCCCAAACATTTTGAATAAACTTCGGCTCTTTTGGATTCTCTTCAATTTTATTTCTTAATCTTGCAATATGAACCATTACTGTATTATTACTTTCATAGGCCCTTTCTTTCCAAACGCTCTCATATATTTCTTCAATAGTAAACACACGATTCTTTGCAGCTGCCATTAAATACAAAATATCATATTCAGTTTTCGTAAGATTGATTGTTTCTCCATATAGCATTACTGTTCTCGACACTTCATCTATTTCTAAACCTCTAATGTTTATTTTCTTTTCTATTACTTGGACAGCATTTTGATTAAAATATGTATACCTTCTTAATTGAGCCTTCACTCTCGCTATAAATTCAATTGTACTGAACGGCTTCACAATATAATCATCTGCTCCTGTACTAAATCCTATTACCTTATCTACATCCGATGATTTTGCGCTTAAAAACATAATTGGTAAACTATGTTTCTCTCTAATCCTTCTACACAATTCTATCCCATCCATTTGTGGCATCATAATATCCAATATAGCAAGTTGAATACTGTTGTTATTTATTATTTCTAAAGCCTCTTCCCCATTATGAGCACTAAAAACTTTAAAACCTTCTTGCATTAAATTCACGTTCATAAATCGAACAATATCTTGATCATCATCTACAATTAAAATTGAATTTTTCTCCATATACAAACCTCTTTTTGAAATATATTCCACAATTAATTTTATCATAAATCAAAAATATAGTTCCCTCTTGAATAATCTTTATTTTCAGACTAGATTATATAATAACAACATATTCTAGTTTCAGAAGAAATGGAGTGAAAGTATGTTTCCTATATTAAAAACCGACCGACTCATTTTACGAGAACTTACCGAAATAGATGCACCTAGTATACTACAATGCTTTTCTAATACTGATGTACTGCGCTATTATGGCCAAAAACCATTACAAAATGTTGATCAAGTGAAACAAATCATTCATAACTTTAAGCTGAGTTACAATGCAAGAAGTGGTATAAAATGGGGAATCGAATTAAAAGACAAGAAAGAACTCATTGGAACAATCGGATTTCATGATTGGTCTTCTGAACATAAACGAGCCAATATAAGTTATGCCTTCCTCCCTGAACACTGGGGAAATGGGTATGCGACTGAAGCGGTTTCTGACGTTATATCATACGGTTTTTACACACTTCATTTAAAACGGATCGGGGCGATTGTCTTTCTTGAAAATGAAGCTTCCAATAAAGTGCTATTAAAACTAGGATTTGAAAAAGAAGGTATTCTGAAAAATTATATGTATCAAGATGATATCCCCTATGACACGAATTATTATTCTTTATTAAAATCAGTTTAATAGAAAGTATACGTAAAAACTCGCTTCAGCATAATGAATCAAGATAGTGGATTTTTAACGAAAGATGGAAAACCGAGCGTTTTTCATTTCTTAGATCATCATACGACTGATGCGAAGTAGAATACATTATATAATCTAAAAAAAGGGGCATGAGCATATTCTTACTCACGTCCCTTTTTTTACGTTCTTTTTCTGTTTTCGCAATATTTTTGGAATGTATACACAGAAAGGTTCGCTTTCCATGTAATCTCCCGTCATTGCATATGCTTTAGAACGAGATCCTCCATAAATATATCGATACTCACAAATACCACACTTTCCTTTATAATTGTCAGGATTACGAAGGTTTTGAAAAACAGGAGAGTTTCGATAGATTTCAGTTAGCGATGTTGTTCTAATATTTCCCGTTTTAATCGGTAATAACCCACTTGCATATACATCTCCAATATGAGAAATAACTACACAACCGTTTCCATCATTCAACCCTTTTGTATCACGCCCAAGCCCATCAATTCGCCCTTTCCTTCCACTCATCAATACATCCTGATATTCAATGACCTGATTTTTTAATAACTGACTTGTTTCTCAGTATAAAATTAAGAGATTAGGGTTTTTTCATTACTCTAAAAATACGCCCTTTGGCTAAAGATTCTTAAAGTTTTCAACATCATCACCTCTTTTCTAAAACCATAAAGAACGTACTATCCGGTAGCACAACCGCATTGCCAGACTCATCTTTAAACTCGATTTTCTCGCTAAGATGTTGTGTATATCCATCCTGTAAATAGTTCATAGCTTGAACGATGTTTACTTTATCTCCGAAGATACCCTTTACGAAATCCTTATAGTCGTTTGGCGTAAAGATTCCAAACTGCTCTTGCACCTCATGAACGAAGGAATCCTCACCCCAAGTATACGTATATAAGAACTCCATCGCATCGTTAACAGGCATTTTGACTGTATTGTCTGCAAGTACCTCATACTGGATTATACGTCCCTTAAATTCACGGACATACTGCTCTAAAAACTTCATTCCGCTTGCATCTTTAAAATGAATCACACGCATTAACGTTTTATCTTCGGTCATGATGCCATCACGAATGATAATACGACCTCCTGGCTTTAACACTTCGTAAGCACTCTTTAGCCCCTTTTTAATTACTTCATGATTGAATTTCTTACCTTCATACTCGATATAAGAAAACAGCTCATGAAGGATAGAAGAATATACAATCGTATCAACCGATTCTTTTTCAAACGAGCTGCTTAAGTTGATTGCATCCCCTTTAATGACATCCCAAGAACGCCCCTCGTTCTGCTTCTTCTTTTTCAACGTATCAATCACATTTTCAGAAATATCGATACCATAGATTCGTTTGTCCTCGGTCTCTTCTTCGATCATGTCTAACATGACACCACCACCGGCTCCGACATCTACCATCGTATCTCCCTTTATATAATCAAGAATAATTCGTTTATCATCAGCCGAGCTATTCATATGCTCCAGATACACTTCTTCGTTATGGAATCTATCATATGCATCCTTACGTAACCCGAAGAAATCAAACAGCAGCACATTTGCCCGAGCATGCATCATATCTATCTTTTCTGCCTCTACACAGAAGGTAATTAACGCCTCACCTACAGCGGAAAACTGAAACGACACATACGCAGTCTTCATATCTTCATCGACTTTAGCCTTAAAAGAAACATGCGTTGTATTCGGCTTCTCGTTCTCACGGTACTCCCGTAGATATTTCTCAATAACCCGCTTACGATACACGTTGTCCTTTTTCTCGCCTTTGAAATCATAGTGCAACTGCTGCATCAATTTCTCGAAATGTATATGCTGAATTTTTCTAGATCCTATCTCGTTCTTTAACATAATAAAAACTGTCCAAATATCCTCAAAACTAAGAGCATGCATAGACGGTTCTACATACCACAAATCCTTATTAGATAAAAATATTTGAACGTCTCTCTTCTCGCTTCCCATAATTATATCTTTTTCAAATACTGACTCCTTATGTTTTGGAGTGAGTCTATGTATACGAGAAGTAAATGGCTCCACATAACCATCAAATAGTCCATCAATTGTAATCTTCACATCGTTCTTTACTTCGCTCCACAAAGATTTTGATACACCCTCAATAATACATTGGTTAAGATAGTATAGAATCTCCTTTAACCTAACGTCTCCGTACTCTTCTTTATATTTGTTAATTAAATCAACATGAGAGTCCAAACGAGCCTCCCCGCGGATATACTGCCCGATTAATCCATGTGTTCTAATTAAATCTCGAATAAACAAATACTCTGTAGAATTTAAGTTTGTCTCCACACGTTCAATAAACTGAATATCACTAAAGATATCAGCAGAACCCTCGTTATGTACGAATAGATTAATCCCGTTTTTCTTCCATTGCTCCCGCTGTTTTAAAGAGCCTACCTTTGCAAGTTCACTATACGTTAGTACCTTTTCAATAATACGATACGCTTCTTCATCTATAGGCAATCCATCTAACACTTGCAGCGTACGGTGTACATAGTACAACACCGCATCTGTTTTTAATGCACCAAGTACTTGTACATTCTCATAGTTTTGATGTATCTCCTCTGCCTCGATTAAATATTTTAACCACGTAGGGAGAGTATCAGAAAACCCTTCAATATATGTATTTAGAATCTCAATGTTTTTCAAATTATTTACCCCCATATATAACCAATATCTGTAGTAAGGTTTGGGACACCTTCTCTAAAAAGATCATCACCCTATGTCCCCCTTTACCATCTAGATCTCTTTTAAATACGAACGCATCAAACCTAGTCCTTTCATCTTGTAAAAGAGAGTTATCAATTTTGTTTTTAACATGCCAAGTTTGTAACACATTCTTTTGTTCATCTCTTATTTGAACTCCATCAGGAATTTCGGCGGAATAAACATCAGGACTCAGCCGATCACTACTTAAATCGATAAACATATGTTGTGACAGAATCAACTGAAAATGGAAACGGCAAGCGGGTGCACTCCACTTGCCGTTTTTTCATAGCTTAGTATGTATTTGAATTTCTTTTGCTTTCTCTTTTTCACCCTTCACGCGTACAATTAAATCATATGATCCGGATTTTGGAGCTTCAAAAGAAAACAAACCTTCTTTTTGAGAAGTGATTTCTTCTTCATAAATAACCTTATCATCTTTTGTAACTTGTAATAAAATCGTACCTTCTTCAACAGCTGCTTCATAAGGGATTTCCACATTTCCTTTTTCAGCTTTAAGCGTTTGTACGTCGTAATACCCTTGCAGAGAACCAATTTCCAAAGTCGTTTCTCCATTTTTTTGAACCTTTGTAACTTGTGTTGCTGTATTGCACGCGCTTAACAATACAACAAGAGTGAGAATCATAAATACACGTATTAATTTCATAAAAATTCCCCTTTTTTATGTATATGAATTAAGATTCATTCTTTAATTATTTCAAAAACACCAATAGCTTAAAAGAATCACTGCTTTTCTTCAGTTTCTTTTTTAAATAATTTTTGAAACTCTAATTCAGTTTCATTAATAAAACCGAGATGTAACACACTAGAGATATCTTCATGATTCAAAAAGAAATTGTACTCCGAAGAAATATTACCATGAGGGAAATAACAACATACATAATCCCATGTTTTTTTTGTTTCAGAATCCATCTGTCTTCTTCCATAAACCATTAATGGATGTTCCCAATCTTTAAACATTACAACAGAACCTATTGGAAGTAATTCTAACTCTAAATTTTGTCCCATCTTATTTCCCACCTCTTAAAATAGCTTTTTTTACAATAAAATACATAATAGAGAATAGTAAACAAGCTCCAATTGTACCGAAAGTTGCAATTGAAATTTTCCCTGCTAATGATTCATTTGGATCTAATGCATTAGGTAAAACTGTCCCAAAAATTGCAATGCAAGCTAATATAACCATAAAATATTTTAAAATTTTCACTTTCTTATTCATACTAATTTTCCCCTTTATTCTTTAATAGCAAATTCTCCACCAAATCCCCATAAACCTACACCAGGACCAACTGGTACATGGAATTTCACTCCACTTTTTCCAGCTTCTAAAGATCCCCCGACTGTCCCAAGTGACGCCGATCCTCCAATTTGTAATTTTTTATCAGAAAATGGAAGTGGGATTTTTATAGCACTCTCATATTTTACTAGAGTAGCTTCAGCTCCTATATGTAAATTCCCATTTTCTACATGAGCACCTAATTCTGCAGTAGCAAGTGCTACTTTAGCTTCAGCCCCTACTCCAAATCCTCTAATATTCTCTTGTTCTATTCCAGCTTGGGCTACTGTAAAACCAACCATAGGTCCATAAGTTTGTTCCCTCTTGTTTTTATCTTTCACATCAAATCTATCATAAGTACGAGAACTTACAAATGGCTCAGCTTCAACTGTAAGACCTTTAATAAATAGACCACCAGTTCCATTTTCATCTACAAGTGATTTTTCATACTTTTCACCATTAATTACATTACCAATTCCTTTTACAACTACTCCAGCACCTGCTTCAACCGCTGACTTTGAATTCATCAAAAGTGAATTATTATTAGAGTTTTTAGACGAGTATTCCATATCAGTTTTTTCAAATTTCTCTGCTATACGAATTAATTCATCTTCTATTTGTTTTAACATATTAAGAAAAGATTCATGTGCTTTATTCATTCTAGGTAAATCATTATAAAAACTTAAACTCGAAGCACCAATCCATCTCATTTGAAGATTTAATAATTCCCCTTGAATTTTCAAATGACGATCTGATTCTACATTACTAGCATATCTAAAATTCTTTGCAATTCTTCTTAACTCTTCCGGTTTAACTTGTATATTCCCCATTTATATCCCCCTAATAACACATTCAATAAATCTTATAACATAAACATTTAATTTTAATCATTAAAAATCCTACTTTCTCTTACTTTAATTGTTTCTAAAATATAGATAAGAACCCCTAAACCAAATATCTTTTCAGCGTTAGAAATATTATTACCTAATTTAATAATAGGTACATTTAATCCGAATCTTTCACTCCATTCCAAAGGCATATATCCTCTTTTACAGTTTATTAATATCCGATTATCCATTGTACGAAAAGAAGTTTCGAAAAAATCAAATTCAACTTCTACTTCAGAAAGTTTTATCTCTTTTTCATTCATTAAAGAACCACGTACCGTTCCAAATCCTTGTATCATATTTTCTTTAAACATCCCTACACGATTATAATTTGAATCATAAATAGCCCAATCATAATTTTCAACTTCACTATGAAAATATGCAAGAATTTCTCCATTACTTGCTTCCAATCCAAAAATTTGTTTATTTTTTAAAAATGGTAATGTTGAAGAAACCATCTTTGTTCCTGCTACATATATCCCATCAGGAGTATATAAGCCTACATGTTTATTTTTTTCAGGTAATTCTAATAAAACATAAGTATCGATATTCCAAAACTTCAAATCATTTCCAACTATATTTTCTCTTAATAAATCCCCTTTTCTTAGTTGCCAAAATCCAATACCAAAAACAACAAATGAAACTATAATAATGAAAATTACTGGTCCCCAGTTAATATTACCCCAGGTATTATACATACCAATTAATCCATAAAGAAAAAGCCCAGTTCCAATCAAACACTTAACTTTCCCCTTTTTTTTATAATACTCAAACAATTCCACACAAACACCTCTATCAATTCATCTTAATACCCCAAATTACCCTTTAAGTATACCAAGGACAAAATATATAATCTAATATTTTCTTTATATAATTAAAAACAAGCATAGTTACAGCAAGAGAATGCTTGTACGCTGATCTGTACTGCATTTCCTTATTCCATGTATGCTATATTTCTATTTTTCTTTTTCTGTTATTAAAAACCTACAAAGAATAGCAACCACATTCAAGTATCTTTTTTCTTAACTATTTAATTTCGTTTACTACTAACTTCTTTTTACTTAAATAAACTGCTCGAATTGATTTTTTACAATTTCTTATGAATGCGTAACTACAATTTTGCATCTATCTTCTTTATATGCTGGGAACATCACCAAAGGCTGTCCCTGCCCTCTGTAAAAAACCTTACTTTTAAAAAGTAAGGTTTTTTGCATTTATTCATTTGCGATATAAGCATTCTTATACGTATAAACACCACCAAATTGATGCTTTTCAATTCCTTTTACATAATCCTTTTGTACGTAAGCTGATCCCATTTGATAAAGCGGTGCAACTGCAGCATCATCTAATAGAATACGCTCAGCCTCTTGCAATGCTTCCCATCTTTTCTTCTGATCTAGTACAAAATCGCTTTTCGCTTTCTTTATTAATTCATCGTAGTAAAGGTTAGAATAATTCATTTTGTTATTTGGATTACTCGTCGTAAATAGCTCTAAATAACTAATTGGGTCTTTATAATCCGGTCCCCAATTTGCCATAGATATATCGTAATCTCCTGTTTGTTCTAACTGTAATTTTTGCTTAAATGGCTGTTGTTTAATTTGTATCGTTAATCCTTGCAAATGCTTTTCTAAGTCCCCTTTTATATATTCTGCCATACGTTTTGCATTATCTTGTTCATACGTTAAAAACTCGAGGTTTACTTCGTCTGCTCCCAGTTCTTTTTTCGCTTCTTTCCAAATCTTTTTCGCATTTTGCAAATCATATGGAGAAAGATCTCCATTTTCTTTTCTAAACTCTTTACCAGTCTCCTCATTTATATGCCCAACTGGTACAACTCCACTTGCAGACTTTGCCCCGTTATTAATAAAGTGAGCAACGAAATCTTCTTTATTTAACGCTAATGAAATAGATTGACGCACCTTTTTATTTGCTAACGCACTATTTTGCTCATTAAAACGTAGCATAGCAATCCCAGGTTCGCTCGACATATGTAATTCCTTATTCCCTTTATACTTGTCTACAAATTGAGAATTAATAGACACTCGATCCAAATCACCAGCTTCGTATAAATTAACAGCCGTCATTGTATCCTTTACAATCTGAAAGTTTATCTCGTCTAATTTCACTTTCTTTTCATCCCAATATGTAGCATTCTTCTTTAATTGAAACTCTTGTTCATGCTTCCATTTCTCTAATACAAATGGCCCGTTATATATGAGATTACTAGGTTCCAATGCATAATTACTTCCTTGTTCTTTCAAAAATGATTCATGCTGCGGTAAGTATATCGGCAATGCTAACAACTGTAAAAAATACGGAATTGGCTGATCGAGTTCCACTTCTAACTTATAATCATTTATAACTTTAACGCCAAGGTTATCAAGAGGCATTGTTCCCTTATTTATCTCTTTTGCATTTTTCACGTAAAAGAGCATGTACGCATATTGAGACGCTGTTTCACGGTTAATTGCACGTTTCCATGCAAACATAAAATCATTTGCTGTCACACTGTCTCCATTTGACCATTTTGCATCTTTACGCAAATCAAATGTATATTTTTTACCATCTTCACTTCTTTTAAACGATTTTGCTACCGCTGGAATAGGATGATCTTGATCATCTAATACATACAAACCTTCAAATATGTTTTGCATAACGTGTGCTGATGTACCATCCATCGTTTTCGCAGTATCAAGAGAAGGAATTTCTTCTGATACTGTTACATTTAATACTTGTTTTTTTGCCTCTGTATCACTTTTATTCGCTTTATTATTACAAGCTGTTAATAATAAAGTTGTAACAAGTGCCATTACCATTAAATGGCTCTTTTTTCGCTTCATGAGTTTTTCTCCTTAAGTATAAAATATTATAAAGCGTTATATATTATAGCAGAAATATGAACAGAAAGATGCGACATTCTTTTGAATATTTATTCGCTCAAGAAAAAAGCGATCCTTTTAAAAAAGGATCGCTTTTCCTAAATACAATTAAAACTAATTGTAGTCTCAATTGTATGAAGGAAACATTCTTTCGGAACTAACTCTTCAACAGAAACTGATACACATTCGTCACAATGATTATTAAAGCACCATCCTAAGAAATCTCTCCTTATTCTCTTTTTATCAGTGTTAACACATAAAAAGAAGTTCAGATAGAAAGTGGTATTTGACAAACCTTATATACTTAAGGTTTTTGTAAGGATCAAGTAAGAAAAACGAGAGCTTTGTTTCGTATAGTCAAAATATGAAGTGAAGGAAGAAAGAGAGATTAAGAGTTACCAGAGTTATTAAGACAAAATCAGTACGGTTGGTTTTAGATGAACATATCAATGGATTAGGCCTTTTTTGCACCAGAACCATAATTACCATGCCTGTTTTTACCATCACATATTGGAGGTTAAAATATGAATAAAAAAAAGAAAATACAAAAAACAGTACTTTCCTTTACCTTGCTCTTTTCTTTTGGCATTTCATCTTTCCCGCTTACAACAGCTATTCACGCAAATACACATGCGAAACAATCTACAGAAAAGGAACGAGTCTCTTTAACAGAGCGGACATCGTTATTTTTTGAATATCTCCAGCAAGGTAAGTATGCAGAGGCACTTCAGTTGACGTCTGCTGCTTTTCAATCTAAGTTTACAGCAAACACATTACAAAACTGGTGGAAACAAAGTGACTGGAGCGGGATAAAAAGTATGGGAACCCCCGTGATAAAAGAACGAAACTTGGTCCATCAGACGGTGGAAATTCCAGGAACCACCCAAGGAGCTACCATACCGTTACTCCTTAAATTCACACCTGGTGGGAAAGTAGATGAAGTTGGGGTAAGGACGCCTCCAGAATCTTATATTATCCCGCAGCCTAGCTACGATCAACCTGCTTCCTATAAAGAACGTGAAATCGTCATTGGAAGTTCTACCTATCCGTTACCTGCCACATTAACGGTTCCGAAACATAAGCCTGGTGAAAAGGTACCCGTAGTTGTTCTTGTTCATGGTGCTGGCATCCATGATCGCGATAGTACATATCTGGGAACAAAAATCTTACGAGACATTGCGGTGGGCCTTTCGTCCAACGGAATTGCGGTGTTACGCTATGAAAAACGCACCTTTGAACACGCATTAAAGATGAGTGCAGAACCCGTTACGTTAGACCGTGATACTACAGATGATGCCATATATGCAGCAAAATCAGCAGCGCAGCAGGAAGGCATTGATCCAAATAATATTTTCATTCTCGGACATAGCCAAGGTGCTGGCACAATGCCGCGAATACTGAGCAAAGCGCCTTCCTCACTTGTTCGAGGAAGTATCTTACTCGCACCACCTGCACGCCCTTTGACTGACACTGCCATTGATGTGAGTCAATACCTTGGGGCGCCAAAGGAAGTAATCGATGAACTAAAAAGACAGTTCGCTTTTATCCTGGATCCTACTTTCGATCCTGACCATCCGCCAGCTGGATACAATTTTCCATTTCCGTCTCCTCATTTTATGTATGATGTTACTAGGTGGCGTCCAGTTGAGGAGGCAAAATCACGAAAAGAGCCTTTGCTGATTCTGCAAGGGGCACGCGATTATCAAGTAACAGTAAAAGAAGATTATACAAAATGGCAGGAAGGACTTTCAAACCGCGGGAATGTTCAGTTCAAAGAATATCCGAAATTGAATCATTTCTTCACGGAGGGTGACGGGGAATTGAGTCTTCCAAGTGAGTACGAAATCCCTGCAAATGTTCCCGAGTACGTCATCCAGGACATTATTACATGGGTCAATGAGACAAAAAAATAAGAAAACATCAAAAGCCTTCATGCAATCATTATTGCGTGAAGGCTTTTTTAAAACTAGTGATTTTATCTAAACCATTCTCTTCTGTTTTATTAATCAACACTCATAAAAAACTTCTCCTTTCCCTCTTTTTATCAGTGTTGACACATAGCACAGGGAAAGGTACAAAAACAGGCTGTGGAGAAGACCTTCCCCACAGCCTAAAAATACCTATCTTTGCAAACCTCGTTTATAACGACTTGCTTCAAATATAATACGCTCTTCATCTAACGTTTTACATTCGCCATTCCAAACGACACGTTTTCCGTTAATAATTACATCACTTACATCTTTTCCACTAGCAGCATATACAAGGTGCGATAACACTTCATCTGCTGGTTGTAAATGCGGCTTATTAGATGGGTCAATCGTAATAAAATCAGCACACTTTCCAACCTCAAGTGATCCTGTTTGTTTCATCCCGATTACTTCAGCAGCTCCTTTAGTCGCAAGTGTAAGAGCTGTTTCAACTGGTAACGCTGTTGCATCTTGGTGAATACCTTTTTGTAGTAAAGTCGCTATGCGCATTTCTTCAAACATATCTAAATTGTTGTTAGATGCCACACTATCTGTTGCAATTCCTACTTTCATTCCTGCTTCTAGCATCGCTTTTACATTCGCTATACCAGAACCTAGTTTTAAATTACTATTTGGGTTATGTGCTACTCGAACATCATGTTCTGCTAAAAATGCACGCTCATTTTCATTTAATACTACACCGTGTGCAATAACTGTTGGGCGTTTAAATAACCCGCAACTTGCTGCATATTCTACTGGACGTTTCCCGTACTGTGCTTCAATATCACGTACTTCACGCTCTGTTTCCGAAAGATGAATATGAACCATCGTTTGATTTTCTACTGCAATACGAGCGCACTCTTCTAACAGTTCTGCACTACATGTATATGGACTATGCGGTGCAACCATCGTAGTTAACATGCCACTTTCGTTATAGTAGCGCTTCACATATTTCTCAGCTTCTTCGATTGCTTTCTTTTCATCGTCTTTCGTTCCGAAGCTAAATAAAGTTCTTGAAACAGCAGCTCGCATCCCGCTCCTTGATACCGTTTCCATAATTGCATCTTGATCTACTCCAATTGGATTAAACATGTCAGAGAATGATGTTGTACCACTTTTCACCATTTCAAGTAATCCTAATTCCGTGCTAGCGACCGCAAGCTCTGGCGTAAATTGACTTTCAAGTGGCCAAATTCTCGTCTCAAGCCACGGTTGTAATAACATATCATCGCCAATACCTCTTAAGAGACTCATTACAACGTGTGTATGTGTATTTACAAGCCCTGGTAAAACCCACTTTCCTTTCATGTCAATTACTTCATCTACTGCAAAATCATTAGCGAATTCTCCGCTCTTTACATCTATAATTTGATCATTTTCTACAATGATATATCCATTTTCTATCACTTCGTTTTGTTCATTCATCGTTACGATTGTAGCGTTTACATAAGTTGTTTTCAAAAGTATTTCCCCTTTCAACTCTATGAAGTTCCCTTTAATAAGTTACCACCATTATAGTAACTTATTAAAGATTAAGAGTCAAAAGATAATTTCAATTCTTTCATTATCTTTTCCTTCAAAATGCTATATTGTTTTTCATTTGTATCTGCAAATGCTTCTTCCCGGTTTGATTCCACATCCAAATAGTTCAGGTTTTCATTGAATTGAGCCTCTGTAAAATCAAATCTCTCCCCATCTATACTGTTATAAAAGTGCCACTCCTCTCCAACTTTTGTCTTTTTGATTTTCCCTCCACATATATCTTGAACAACTAAAGCTGTTACACCACACTGTCCCTTTGCTAGATTTTCACTTGTCCACTTTGAACTTGTTTCAATCGACCACAATTTTATAAGTGCTTCATATATTCTTTTTGCCTTTACATTATCCATTCTCAGCTTCTCCTACTATTAATAGTTTTACACATCATATTTCAAAAGGGGCAGTAATCGGTCCTTAAAAACCGTTGATGGTGTCTCTCCGATTAACTTTGCTCCCATTTTCAAATAATATCCTTTTGCATTCGGATCACTATCAATCGTAAAGCTTTTTATTCCTAGTTCCTTTGCTTGCTCTATTACAAACTTCCACATTATTTTCCCATACCCCTTTCCTTTGTAACGAGGATGAATGTATAAGAAATCGAGAGCTTTATCGTTACGTAAAAATGAGAAAAAACCAATCTTCGTATTATCGTTTTCTAAAACATATACAAAATTGTTTTTTATGTACTCATCGGTAATTGTTAAATCTTCCTTACAAGCAAGTATGAATGCTTCGCTATAGTTCCACGTTGCTTTTGAATGTAGTGCAAGTTCACTTAATTCATTTGCTTCACTTACTAACGCTTTTCTTATCTTCATGATTCTTTCTCCTCACCTTCAATATGTAACCTATTAAAATGATTCGAAAAAATAATTTAAAAAACCTCTTATTTCCGTAAATAAGAGATTATTTTTATAAGTCTTTATTATAGGTAACAATTTTTTAAAAGAAAAAGAACGCCATTCCTGAGAATTGGCGTTCTTTTTCTTTTAACCTGTATAGCATATTATATTAAGAATCATTTTTACACTTCTAAACAGTTTCTACTACCTCTTCAAGCATTGTTCCATTTTTAGCATAATTCGTATGCCAAGAAAAAGCTTTTTCTAAAACATGAGGAGTTTGTCCACCTCTTGTTTGTGCTTCTTCGTAATAAGCTCTTAGCTGGTCACGATACATTGGATGTACGCAACTCTCAATAATCAGTTCCACTCTTTCTCTTGGCGCTAATCCTCTTAGGTCAGCATACCCTTGTTCAGTGACGATAACATCTACATCATGTTCCGTATGATCTACATGAGAAACGAAAGGAACGATACTTGAAATGTTACCACCTTTTGCAATCGATTTCGTAACAAATATAGCTAGACGTGCATTTCTCGCAAAATCACCAGAACCACCAATACCATTCATCATCTTTGTACCTAAAACGTGAGTAGAGTTAACATTTCCGTATATATCTAATTCTAAAGCAGTATTAATCGAGATCAATCCAAGGCGACGAATGATTTCAGGGTGATTAGAAATCTCTTGCGGGCGCATCATTAATTTATCACGATATTTTTCAAAGTTAGAAAATACTTGTTGCATTTTCTCTTCAGAAAGCGTGATGGAGCAGCAGGAAGCAAAATTAACTTTCCCAGCGTCCATTAGATCAAAGACCGCATCTTGTAAAACTTCAGAATACACTTCTAAACCTTCAAACTCCGAATCAAGCATGCCGTGCAATACTGCATTAGCAACTGAACCAATTCCCGATTGTAACGGTGCTAAACTCTTTGTTAATCGGCCTACTTTAACTTCTTCTCGAAGGAACTCTATTAAATGTTGTGCCATAATGACAGTTTCTTCATCTGGAGGAACAATTGTCGATGGTGAATCCAGTTGATTCGTAAACACAATCCCCTTCACTTTTTCAGCATCAATTGGGATACCAATTGTTCCAATTCGATCATCCGTTTTCACGAGCGGAATTGGAAGTCTTTCCCCTTGTTTACCTGGTTCATATAAATCATGCAGCCCCTCTAGTTGCGTAGATTGAGCCATATTCATTTCAATAATAATAGACTTAGCATGTAAGGAAAATGCTAAGGAATTTCCAATTGAAGTGGTTGGAATAATCATTCCATCTTCAGTAATCGCAACCGCTTCCAAAATAGCGACATCTATATCCATAACGTCAGCACGAAGTAACTCTGCTGTATGAGATAAGTGCTGATCCACAAATAAAAAGTCTCCGTTATTAATTCCTTTTCGCATAGTCGCATCGGCTTGGAAAGGCAATCTTTTCCCTAAAATTCCTGCCTCAGCAAATAATTTATCTACATCCGAACCTAAAGAAGCCCCTGTATAAACATTTACTTTAAAAGATTTATCATTCTTCACTCGGTTCACCAGCGCAAATGGGACTGCTTTTACATCCCCAGCACGTGTAAATCCACTTAAACCTAAAGTCATTCCACTTTCAATCCATGAAACTGCCTCTTCAGGTGTAACTACTCGATCTTTGAAACGTTGATCCCTAATTCTATCTAAATTATTCTCCATATGTAATCCCTCTCTCAATGAATATTCATAATTATTTTACACATTAACACTATCAAAATAGGGATTTTTGTACACAATGCCGAAAATTCAGATAAAACAGCGAATCTAGGTTCTAAAGCAGAAAAATTTAGAATCCTAGAAGCTTACGAAAATAGCTAGCGTATGACTGACTCACTGGTACCCTCTCTCCGTTATCCATAGAAAGTACAAAAGTAGAATGCGTATCAGGGTAAATCGCTTTAATATGATTAACATTTACAATAAAGGAACGGTGGCATCTAATAAAGGAATCTTTCGGCAACAAGTATTCGAATTCTTGTAGCGAGTACTTATGTGTTCCTGTTAACTCTTCTGAATTCACATACGTCTTTTTATCTTTAGCTTCTAAATACATCACCTTTGAAAAAGGAATCGGAACCCATCCATCTGTTGTCTTTAAAGTAACGACTGACTTTCCATCCGTTAAAGCTGGATAAATCGCCGTCACGCACCCTTCAATCTTCCCATTATTTGAAAACGGTACGGCCATTCCATTATAAGGAATACCGAAAACATCCCGATTAATAAACTCAGAGGCTTTTTGCTTCGTTACTATTGCTTTATGAGCAATCGTCCCTTCCTTAATTGGATCCCCGGCGCTAATCTTTAAATCAATTCTTTTACTTGGCCGATAGTAAATATATTCTTTCGTATCCGAAACGGCAATTGATATTTCATCTGAAAATAATTCCCCAACTACATCTAGTAGTATACCTAATGTTTTATCTTCCATAGTATGAACACCTCATTTACTATTATACTACTATTATGAACGGGCAGCTGTTGCTTTTACATGTAGTACAAGTTCACTTCATTCACTAGCTTCAATTACTATCAATTTTCTTACTTCCATAATTGTTTCTCTCCACCTTTAAAATATGAACTGCTAAAGTATTGCCACAAGCAATAAAAAACCCTTTATTTTATATAACTTTAAATCAACTTGCTTCTTATATTACTTGCATTATAAAATAGAAAAGTATTCTAAAAAACATTTCATGTAGGGGGGAATTGCCTATGCCGTTGGATTCCATTTCAGGTAACGAATATTCCAACATTTAAAGGAGTGCCTGAAATTTGTTAAACTCATATATCAATTCATTCTTATATAAAAATATCGAAAAATTTAATGGAACAATTTTAATAGTCCATAAAGAAGAGACTCTTTATAAGCAGTCATTTGGAAAAGCTAATTATAATTGGGACATACCTAATACATCTACAACAAAGTTTCGTATTGGATCAATAACTAAAATCTTCACAGCAGTTTCAATTTTAATGCTGGTGGAAGAGGAAGAATTACAGCTACATGATACTTTAGATCGATTCATTCCCGATTTTCCAAAAGGAAATCAAATTACGATCAAGCATTTATTAAATCATACTGCTGGAGTCGGTAATATTACTGCTCAACATGACTTTTTATTAAAATCTTTACAGCCTCGAACACCGAATGAATTAATACAATGGATTATTGCGTGTCCCTTTGAATCTAGTCCTGGTGAAAAATTCAATTATTCGAATTCAGGATATATTATATTAGGAAAAATTATTGAAGTTATAAGTGGAATTTCTTATGAGGAATTTCTTAAAAAGAGAATTTTCTACCCACTCTCTATAATAAACACAGGCGTTGATTTGAATCATATGATTCAAAAACATAAAGCAACTGGGTATGAGTTACATCCAAACAATGGCCTACGGAACGCATCATTTATTCATATGTCTAATTCATATTCAGCTGGTGGATTAGTTTCTACAGCCGAAGATTTATATAGATTTGATAAGGCGCTAAAAGAAAATCGCTTATTATCAAGTAGGATGACATCTCGCATGCTTACTGCAGAATCTTACGGATATGGTTACGGTTGGAACATTGGTATGACTGAAAGAAATAATAAACTTATATTCCATCACGGCGGAATTAATGGCTTTACGTCCTCCTATTTACGATTAATTGACAAAGAGGCTACAATCATCATTTTAAGCAATGTATCTACACTATTAACATCGAGTCTTGCTAATGAGATATCTTCTTATATAGAAAGTAATTTTTAAAACTATTATAATCTGTAAAACCGTTCAACAATTTGAACGGTTTTACAAACAATTTAGTTCACCTTAGCTCCATAGCATCTAGCTACCGCAACTGCCTGTGCTATATCTAATGTTACATTTTTTAAATCAAAACTTGTAAAGTCAATTCTATCAACTATCGCTCCTTTTAAATTTGCACCGCTAAGTTTCGCCTTACCTAATTGTGCACCGGTTAAATCCGCTTCACGTAAATCTGCTTTTTCTAAATTACATTCATATAGGTCAGCTTCCATTAAACGTATACCCTTTAACATTTGTTTACTTAAGTTCGCGAACCTTAAATTCGTATAGGACCAATCGCCCGATATGATAGTTATTCCGTCTAAATTCGCTTCTTCAAAATCAGAGCCAGTCATTTTACATTCTTCAAACTTCGATACGAATAAATTCGCACCAACAAACTTACAATTTGCAAATGTAGTTCCTTTATGGATAGAGGCGTTAAAAAGAGAACCGGTAAAATCACATTCTATGAAGTTACAATTTTCAGTAGAAACTTCCGATGCATCTATCCCTCTAAAACGGCATTTTATGAATGTACAATTCTTCAATTCCTCTTCTTTAATCAAGACATCTTGAAAATCTATTTCTACATATTCTTTATTTACAAATTCACTCATAACTACTCCTCCATCTCCTTAAAGAAACCTCACTTCAAAAAAGTGAGGTTTCTTCTCATACAATATGCTTATCTAACCAAGAAATCAAATCTTGAAATACTTCATCTTTATTTACTTCATGGAACATTTCATGTCTGCCATTTTCATATAAACGCAGCGTTACATCTTTCACTTCACATTTTTTATAATTTTCATATACTTCTTTTACACCTTTCCCCATATCCCCAACAGGATCACGATCTCCTGAAAAAATATGTATTGGAAGGTTTTTCGGTGTTTTCTTGAACTCTTCTAGCTTATTTACTTCTAATACACCAGAAAACAATTCTCGATAAAAACTCGTCGTACAAATGAATCCACATAACGGATCCGCAATATATTTATCAACTTGATTATTATCTGAAGATAACCAATCAAATTTTGTACGATTTGGTTTAAAGTGCGAATTGAAATTTCCGAATGATAAAAAGTTTAACATTGGACTTTTCGTTTTTTCTCCGCGTAATTTCATCTCAATTGTCGCTACTTTATGACCGATACTTCCTAAAAGCCCTGGATTTCCACCAGTTCCTGAAATAAGGAATCCATCATATAATTCACCTTTCAGTTGTACAGCACGTCTTGATAAAAAAGAACCCATACTATGTCCAAGTAAAAATAACGGGCATGTCTGCTCTTTTCTTATCGTTTCTGATACAAAAATAACATCAGAAACAGCCTCATTCCAACCTACATTCGGTTTAAAATGACCATAATCTTCTTCTCTTTTCACTGTTTTCCCATGACCTTTATGATCATGTGCATAAACACCATACCCTGCTTCTAATAACGCAGCAATAAAGTCTGTATAAACACCTGCATGTTCTGTCATACCATGTGCAATTTGAATAATCCCTCGCGGATTTCTTTCTGGTAGCCACTTACGTAAATAAATTTCCGATCCATCCAATGCCGTAACGAAACTTTCCTGTACGTTCATTTCGTCAGCCCCCAACTCTATTATGTATATCAAAAAATGAATATCCATTCATTATTCTTATTATGTATTATATGCAATTGCCTTCATTATGACAAATGACTCACTTTTCCAATTAGCTCTTAAACTAATATATTGACGAACGGAAAATAAAATTATATAGTTACTTACATAAAGTAATTATTATATTTTTGGGAGGTTTCTATTATGATGCCATCATTATTTTTAGCACACGGCTCACCGATGCTTGCTATTCAAGATACAGACTATACAAGGTTTTTAAAAACACTTGGAGAAACATATAAACCGAAAGCAATTGTTATTTTCACTGCTCACTGGGAAAGTGAAGTATTAACGATTTCTTCATCAGATAACGAATATGAAACAATTTATGATTTTGGAGGTTTTCCTCCTGAGTTATACGAAATCAAATATCGTGCGAAAGGCTCTTCTAACATTGCATCTATGTTAGAAACAAAATTTAAAAACAAAGGTATTCCAGTCCATCATAATATGACGAGAGGTTTAGATCATGGCTCATGGACACTCTTGCACCGCATGTATCCAGAAGCAAATATTCCTGTCGTCCAAATTTCAGTCAATCCATTCCTTCCTGCAAAAGAGCAATTTAAGATTGGAGAAGCGCTTAAAGGACTTGGAAAAGAAGATATTTTAATAATCGGTAGCGGTGTTACCGTTCATAACTTACGAGCTTTGAAATGGAATCAAACGACACCCGAACAATGGGCCATTGAATTTGATGATTGGATTATTAAACATATGCAGACTACTGATAAAGATGCATTATTTAATTGGGAGAACAACGCCCCTCATGCACAATTAGCAGTACCAAGAGCAGAGCATTTTGTACCTTTATTTATCGCTATGGGAAGCGGTGAAAATAACGGTGAAATCATTCACCGCAGTTACGAGCTTGGTACATTAAGCTATCTTTGTCTTCAATTTTAAAGAAAAGGATGAAGCAATCGTTGCTTCATCCTTTTCCTTTTTCATTCACTTAGTTAACTAACTTCCAAATGTCGTTTCTCTGATACCTCTTCGTTCTTATTATGAAAATAAACCCAAATGCACGCAATAAATAGTAATGATGAAGTAGAGAAGAAAACATATTGGAAGCCCGCATGTGCTGCAATTTGTCCACCAAGTACTGGTCCAATCATATTCCCTAGAAACTGAAACGATTGATTATATCCAAATATTCGTCCCGTTACATGGGTTGGTGTATGTTGTTTTAGTAGAGTTTGTACGGAAGGTAATAATCCTGCTTGTGCGATACCTAATAAAAATCGAAGAATTAATAGTTGCCAAGCTGAGGTTACAAATGCTTGCGGGATAAAAATAATTCCTGCAGCAAACAACGCTACAACTAACGTTTTTTGAGGACCGATTTGATCTGATAATCTTCCTAGTCTTGGTGCTGCCAAAATAACCGCTAACCCTGTCGCTGACATAACTGCGCCTGCAATCATTTCAATATGAGCTGTTCCTGGGCCTTCTAAATTTTTTACATACAATGTAATAATAGGTTGAATTGACATGTTCGCAAGTTGAATAATAAATGTTGTTACAAACAAACTAATAATTAAATGCTTCGCTGGAACCATCGTCCATACTTTTTTCGTTTGTACTTTTTTTGCTTGAGCGGAGTGATTCTCTTCATGTAGGAAGAAAAAAACGATGAGAAAAGAAAGGAATAAAAAAGCTCCTGTAACAAGAAAAACATGGCGCATTCCAATTAACTCTGACAAATAACCACCAAGTAATGGACCAAGTAAAGAACCGCTCACTCCACCTGTTGAAATTGTGGAGATTGCCCAACCTGAATGCTCTTTCGGAGTTTCTGCCGCAATAAATGTCATCGCCGTTGAAAGGAAACCAGATACTGCTCCCATTAAAAATCTTAGTGCGACTAGTTGATACACATCCGTTACAAATCCCATAAGCGTCATAATAATCGCCATACCAAGGCTCGCACGAATCAGCATCAATTTCCGTCCATGTATATCACCAAGTTTCCCCCATATTGGTGATACGATCGCACCCATTAAAAATGTTATACCAAATGCAAGTCCCGACCACTGTGCAATACTCGAAGTTCCAGTTACCCCCAATTCCTCAATATAAAAAGATAAAAAAGGAATTACTAAACTCATACCGGCTGCAGTGGTAAAACAACCTAGCCAACAAATCATCAAATTTCGTTTCCAGCTGGCCATTTTCACACCTTCTTTCTTTAGATACCCATTCTACACCCTTTCTTGTAAAAAGTTTAGTAATTTGCTTTATTTGTAAGATTTACTACAAAACCCGCTATTTTCTAGTAAGAATCACTACTTCCCTACATTATTTTCATAAAAAAACCAACTCCCCTATATGGAGTTGGTCACTTATTCTCTAACGGTATTAAACGCGCATCACAATTTCTTTCATAAAACTCAATCGGACCTGCTTGTCCAATTATTGCGTATTCATATCCATCTTGCTTCATACTATGTAAACAACGATGTAACAATTCCTTACCTACACCTTTCACACGATTTTGCTTTGCTGTGCCCATTGGACCAAACAATCCTTTCTTCCCTCTCACTACATCATAACAAGCGAAACCTACTATCACTTCTTCTTGTTCTGCTATATAAATAGGTAAGTTTTCTTTATATGTACGAAATCCATATTCTATTGAACGTAACCAACGTTCACCAAATTCTGCTGCAACAAAACTTGCTAATTTTTCAAAATCAGAAAGGTTAGCCTTTCTAACAGTACAAGTTAAATCATTATAAGTAGGAACAAAACATTTTAGATCAACCGCTAAATCTCTTGGCTCAGCTAGAATACGTAATATATCTTTTTGTATTTGTAGATTTTCAATAAACGTATCCGCTCGAAATAGTGCATCTATAACATGTCCTTCATTCATTATTACTTGTTGAAAACGTTCCATACGTCTCTTCGCTATTTGTAAAATTTCTAACACCTTATAAGATAACTTATATTGTCCTATTTCTTTATACCCTTGATCCTTTAAATCGTATTGGTTTCGTATTGAAAGCTTTTCTAAAAAGTCCGCACCAATGTGACGAAACAAATACATATACAACTCACTGCATACTCCAGTACCTTCTTTACACATGCCAATAAACAAATAAACTGGTTGAATAATATTACTTTCCGCCTCTTCTGCTGCAATCTGCAATATGTTATGAACACGTTTTGTAAATTGAAATCCCTCCATATGTACCTTCATCCCCTACTACTTTACTATTAAAGCGTAACCATAAATAAGTGAAACAATTATACCAACTACCAATATACCTGGCAGTAAATTTGCCACCTTAATTTTAATAATACCAAGTAAGTTCAATCCAATAGCGGCTATCATAATACCACCTGTAGCTGTCATTTCCACTATAAATTGATTCATTAATGCTTTCGGGACCAAACTATTAATTTGTGTTGCAAAAACCGCAATACCGCCTTCGTATAAAATAACTGGAATTGCCGAAAACACTACACCAATTCCTAAAGTTGTCGTTAATATAATAGAAATAAATCCATCGATAATCGCCTTTGTAAATAAAATATCATGATTTCCGCGAATCCCGCTGTCGAGTGCACCAAGTATCCCCATCGCGCCAATTGCAAAAATTAAAGTAGCTGTTACAAAGCCTTCTGATATGCTTCCTTTCCCTTTCGATCCAACTTTATTTTCTAGCCAATCTCCTAACTGTTTTAACTTCCCCTCTAATCCTATCCATTCCCCGATGACGGTACCAATTACTAAACTTAGTATGACAACAAGAAAGTTTTCACTTTTCAATGCCATTTGAAGTCCAAGCACAGTAACCGCTAAACCGATTGCATGCATAATTGTTCCCTTCATACTTTCTGGAATTCTACTAAATAATTTACCTAGTAAAGTACCAAATATAATACAAATCCCATTTACAACTGCTCCTAAAATAACCATTTCTCATTCTTCACCCTTCGAATTCTTTATTTCTATATTTTGGTTTATTCATTGATTTACAGGTTATCTATATGTTAACTTAATATTGAGAATATTAACAAAGGTTTTTCACTACATAAACCGCAATTTTTTGTAGTTATACATAAAGTGAAACTTTAACTAGCGCGAGTTTTACTGCCTACAAATTGCGGTATAAACTCAAAAGGGAAGGTATTTATGAAAACTTTACTAAAACGATTTCTGTTAATAGCCTTTTGCATTACACCAATTGTTTTATTAGTTAACTACTCTTTTACTTCAAAAGCGAAAGACAAATCCGATTTGCAAAACAAATCTAGTAAAACCGCTTCAACAAATGAAAAGAAAATAGAAGATCCGGAAATCACACTCACTTTTTCTGGTGATACTATGTTCGATTGGCAATTACGTCCTGTAATCGAAAAAAACGGGGCTGATTATCCATTCCAGCATGTAAAAGAAGAAATAACAAAAGCTGATATTTCTTTCGTTAATTTAGAGTCAGCATTTACAACGAGAGAAAAGAAAGCCCCTGGACAACTGTTTTGGATTAAAAGTGATCCATCCACGCTTCAAGCGATAAAAAACACTGGATATGACATCGTAAATATCGGAAATAACCATACACTTGATTATGGGCAAGATGGATTATTAGACACGATTTCTCACGTAGAAAAATTAAAGTTCCCTTACATTGGAGCTGGAAAAAATGCGAAAGATGCATATACAGCACGTGAAATGACCGTAAAAGGGAAAAAGTTCAAATTTCTTTCCTTCGTTCGATTTATGCCTGATACGAATTGGGTAGCTGGTGACAATAAACCTGGTGTTGCGAACGGATATGATTTAAATCTCGTAACAAAAACAATTAAAGAGCAAAAGCAAGATGCAGACTATTTAATTGTCTATATGCATTGGGGCGTTGAAAAATCAAATCGTCCGGTAGAATACCAAAAACAATATGTTCCTAAAATGGTTGAAGCAGGAGCTGACGCGATTGTCGGAAGTCACCCACATTGGCTTCAAGGATTTGAGTATTATAATAAAGTTCCTATCGCTTACTCATTAGGAAACTTTTTATTCCCAAGTTATGTGAGCGGGAAAAGCGCCGAAACTGGCGTATTAACTTTAACTTTTAAAGGAAAGGATGTCCAAATGTCATTCAATCCTTACATCATTCGCAACAACCAAGTTTCCCCTGTAAATGAGGACGAAAAGAAAAAAGCTCTACAATATTTACAAACGATTTCAACTGACGTAGAAATCGATGATACAGGGAACATAAAAAACAAACGAAACTAGACAACGCAAGATTTACTTCTCTGTAACATACTTTACAGAATAGGTGATGAACATGCTGAAAGACTTATTAGAAAATGTAAGTTTGTTAGAGAATATTTATAAAATATCTATAGCCGTTCTACTTTTATGTTCATTTTTTTCTGTTAGACTTTTTAAAAAAATAAAACGTGAACGAAAGCTTACTCCCTTTGAATTTACTATGTATGTAATCATTCGTATTGCGATATTCTTTTGGTTAACTAGCTTTATCTTTCTTGAATATGGAAAGTATATAATTTAATTATAAAAAGATAGATACAAGCAGCATTTCCGCTGTTTGCATCTATCTTTTTTATTTCAGGTACAACTGTATGTTTCCTCTTTCCTTCTATTAAATAAGTAAATCAAACAAAACAGGATTTTTATTAAGCTCCATAAATTGAATATTATTTTCTTTAAAACGAGTAATTAATTGCTCATAATCCTCTTTATGTTTTAATTCTACGCCGACTAACGCTGGACCATTTTCTTTATTATGTTTCTTAATGTATTCAAAGCGCGTAATATCATCTTCTGGCCCTAATCCTTTATCCAGAAATTCTCTTAGCGCACCTGAACGCTGCGGGAATTCAATGATGAAGTAATGTTTTAGTCCTTCATAAATGAGCGAACGTTCTTTCATTTCTTGCATTCTATCAATATCATTATTTCCACCACTTAGCGTACATACAACCGTTTTACCTTCTATTTCATCTCTATATAAATCAAGCGCTGCAATAGATAGTGCACCAGCCGGCTCAGCTACAATTGCATTTTTCTTATACAGTTCTAAAATCGTCGTACAAACTTTTCCCTCTGGTACTAAAACAATGTCATCAATTACATCTTTACACGTTTCAAATGTTAACTTTCCTACCTTTTTAACAGCTGCCCCATCAACAAAACTATCTATTTTCTCTAATGCGACATTTTCATTTTGAAGAAAAGCCTCTTTCATAGATGCAGCTCCCATTGGCTCTACACCAATGACCTTTGTAGCAGGACTAACACCTTTCACATATGTACCAACACCTGATGCTAATCCACCACCGCCGATTGCTGTAAAAATAAAGTCAACCGATTTCTCCATATCATGCATAATTTCAACTGCCACTGTTCCTTGACCAGCAATAACATACGGATCATCAAACGGATGAACAAACGTCATTCTATTTTCCTCACAATAGCGCTGTGCTTCTTGGAACGAGCTATCAAATGTATCACCAACTAATACAATTTCCGCAAAATCGCCACCAAAAAACTGTACTTGCGATACTTTTTGTTTAGGTGTCGTTGTCGGCATAAATATTTTTGACGGGATCTTCAATAAATTACACGTATAAGCAACTCCTTGTGCATGATTACCAGCACTTGCACAAACAACGCCGTTTTGTAATTGTTCTTCCGATAAACTTTGAATTAAATTGTACGCACCACGAATTTTGAAAGAGCGAATCAATTGTAAGTCTTCTCTTTTTACATAAACGTCACAATCATATTTCTCAGATAAAACTGTATCACGTTGTAACGGTGTTTTAATAACGATATCTTTCATGCAATTATGAGCCATTAAGATATCTTCAATTTTCACTCTCTCCTTTACCTTCTGCACCATTTCATATCATCCTTATCTCTTTTAAATTGGCTCAATCGAAATTCGGGATTTTTAGGACTGCACCTGTATTCGCCGATGTTACCATTTGTGCATAACGTCCAAGCCAGCCAGTTTTCACTTTCGGTTCTGGTCGTTTCCATTCTTTTTTACGCTGATCTAATTCTTCATCACTAACTCTTACTTCTAACAATCTCTCCTCAACATCGATACAAACGATATCCCCTTGTTTAAGAAGTGCAATCGTTCCGCCCGCAGCCGCTTCGGGTGAAATATGCCCTACCGAAATACCACGTGAAGCACCCGAGAAACGTCCATCCGTTAATAGCGCAACATCTGCACCTAATCCCATACCAGCAATCGCTGACGTTGGTGCTAACATCTCCGGCATACCAGGACCACCTCTTGGTCCTTCATAACGAATAACAACTACATCGCCTTTCTTAACTTTCCCAAGCATAATGCCCGCAAGCGCCTCATCTTGTGAATTAAAAATAACACAAGGTCCTTCAAATCGTTTTACTTCGGTCGCTCCGCTTTTAATAACTGCCCCATCTTTCGCAAGGTTTCCTTTTAATATACGTAATCCCCCTTCTTCACTATGAGGGTTTTCGAGAGAATGAATAACTTCCTTATCTTTAATCTCTGCATGAGCAATATTTTCTCTTAATGTTTGCCCAGTAGCAGTAATACGATCTAAATGAAGCACACCTTCTTTTCGGCTCATCTCTTTCAAAATAGCACTAATCCCGCCCGCTCGATCAATATCTTCCATATGCCAATTGGAAGCAGGGCTTACTTTACATAAATGTGGTACACGTCTTGAAACGGCATCAATACGGTTCATATCGTAATCTAATCCAGCCTCTTGCGCGAGCGCCAATGTGTGCAACACTGTATTTGTTGAACCGCCCATCGCCATATCAAGCGCGAACGCATCATCAATTGCTTCTTCTGTTACAATGTCTCTTGGTTTAATATCTTTTTCAATTAAAATCTTTAATTTCTCTGCTGCTTGTTTAATTAATTCTTCGCGTCTTGGATCGATGGCTAAAATACTTCCGTTACCAGGCAGAGCTAAACCTAACACTTCACATAAACAGTTCATAGAGTTCGCTGTAAACATACCGGAACAAGAACCACAAGATGGACAGCCATGATCTTCAATATCCTTTAATTCTTCTTCTGAAATTTTACCAGATTGATAAGCTCCTACCCCTTCGAAAACAGAACTTAAATCAACAACATCTCCTTTAGATGTTTTTCCAGCCGCCATCGGACCACCTGAAACAAATACAGTTGGAATGTTAATACGAAGTGCAGCCATCATCATACCAGGTGTGATTTTGTCACAGTTTGGAATACAAATCATGCCATCAAACCAATGTGCATTTACAACCGTTTCTACTGAATCTGCAATGATTTCACGACTCGGAAGCGAATAACGCATACCGATATGCCCCATCGCAATACCGTCATCTACTCCAATTGTATTAAATTCAAATGGAACCATACCTGCTGCACGCACTGCTTCTTTAACAAGTTTCCCAAACTCATTTAAGTGCTTATGACCTGGAATAATTTCAATAAAAGAATTACAGATAGCTATAAACGGTTTATCAAAATCTTCATCTTTCAAACCAGTTGCTTTTAATAAACTACGGTGCGGCGCTTTATCAAAACCTTTTTTAATCATGTCACTTCTCATCTTGTCAAATCCCCTCTTACGTATTTTTCACTTACAATCACTTACTCTATTTCTTTACTAATTCTTTCGGTGCATGAATCCAACTCATCATTTCACGAAGCTCTGTCCCTACCTTTTCTAACTGATGATTTTGCTCTGCTTTTTTCATCGCATTATATGTTGGACGCCCGGCTTGATTTTCTAAAATCCATTTCTTCGCGAATTCACCTTGCTGAATTTCTGTAAGTACTCGTTTCATTTCTTTCTTCGTTTCATCTGTAACAATTCTCGATCCTGTTACATAATCTCCGAACTCAGCCGTATCTGAAATAGAATGGCGCATGTTCGTTAAACCACCTTCGTACATTAAATCAACAATTAACTTTAATTCATGTAAACATTCAAAGTATGCAATTTCAGGACGATATCCGCCTTCTGTTAATGTTTCAAAACCAGCTTTCACAAGTGCAGTTACCCCGCCGCAAAGCACTGCTTGCTCTCCGAATAAGTCTGTCTCCGTTTCCTCTTGGAATGTCGTTTCAATTACACCTGCACGTGTACAACCTACACCTTTTGCATACGCAAGCGCTACACGTAATGCCGTGCCCGTAGCATCTTGATGTACTGCGACTAATGCCGGAACACCATTTCCTTCTTGGAATACACGACGAACGAGATGACCTGGACTTTTTGGCGCGACCATCGCTACATCTACGTAACTTGGCGGATTAATTTGTCCGAAGTGAATATTAAATCCATGTGAGAAAAGTAACATTTGCCCTTCACGGAGATTCTCTTCTACCTCTGCTTTATACACATGGGCTTGCTGTTCATCTGGTAATAGCATTTGTACAACTTGTGCGGTTCGAACCGCTTCTGAAACAGACATTACTTCAAACCCATCTGCTTTTGCTACTTCAAAAGACTTACCATGGCGAACACCAACTACAACTTCCACACCAGAATCACGTAAATTTTGTGCCTGCGCATGACCTTGAGATCCATAACCAATTACCGCAACTGTTTTCCCTTGTAATAACTCTAAATTTGCATCTTTCTCATAATACGTTTTCATATTCCATACACCCCTTATAATTTATTTACTTGCAGTACATCAATTAATTTTTTCAACTGACCAACAAGTAATGTCGCTTCACTTTCAGTACAAACTGCTGTGAGTTTCATTTCAGAAACGCCACTAGTATCTCTTTCGTTTAAATGTAAAGAAGAAATATAATAACCACGCCGAGCAAAAATTCCACTTATACGCAATAAGACGCTTGGCTCGTTATGAATAACGAGTGAAAAAGTATGACTCATTCTTCCCACCTCTTCATAATCATTTCGTTATTCCCTTTGTTTGGCGGAACCATCGGAAATACGTTTTCACCTTCTTCTACACAAAAATCAACTACGATAGGACCTTCATGAGCAATTGCTTCTAACATCACTTGTTTCGCCTCGGTTGAATTTTTCGCTCTTAATCCTTTCACTCCATAAGCTTCTGCCACTTTCACAAAATCTGGCGATCCAATTTTTGACTCTGATAAACGATTTTCATAAAACATTTCTTGCCATTGCCTTACCATCCCTAAAAATTTGTTATTTATAATAAATACTTTTACAGGAATATTATTTTCAGCAATTGTTTGTAGTTCTTGAATGTTCATTTGAAAAGAAGCATCGCCTGCAATACAAATGACGAGTTCTTCTTCTTTTGCAAGCTGAGCACCAATTGCTGCCGGGAAACCAAACCCCATCGTTCCTAGTCCGCCAGATGTTAGAAAAGTCCGTGGATTTTTCGCTTTATAAAAATGCGCAGCCCACATTTGATGCTGTCCTACTTCTGTCGTAACAATCGCTTCACCATTCGTTACTTCACTTACTAGGCTAATAACATGTTGTGGTTTTAACTCACTTTCTTTTTGATTGTAGGAAAGAGGGTATTCAGCTTTCCATTCCTTGATTTTCGTAAGCCATTCTTTTGTTTGTGTACAAATTTGCATATGTAACAGCTTGTGTAACGCTTTTTTCACATCACCGACAACCGGATATTCCACAGTTACATTTTTATGAAACTCTGAAGAATCTATATCAATATGTACCTTTTTCGAATGCGGAGAAAAGAGTTCTAATTTTCCTGTTACACGATCATCAAAGCGAACACCTAAAGCAAGTAGTAGATCACATTCTGTTACTGCCATGTTTGCAGCATACGTTCCATGCATGCCGAGCATTCCTAAAAATAATGAATCTCCCGGCGGATATGCACCAAGTCCCATTAAAGTGGAAACGACAGGAATACGATTCTCCCTCGCAAATTTGATGAGTTCATCAGATCCACCCGAATGAATGACACCTCCTCCAATATAAAGAAGTGGGCGTTTAGCTTTTGAAATTTCTTTAGCCACCTCTCTAAGCTTTATACTGTCTGGCATAGGCTCTATTTTGTATCCCGGAATCTCAATTACTTCATTATAAAAACTTGTTACCTTTTCATTTTGAACATCTTTTGGAATATCAATTAATACTGGCCCTGATCGCCCGCTTTCGGCGATGTAAAAAGCTTCTTGTACAATACGTGATAAATGATTCACATCACGAACTTGATAATTATGCTTCGTAACAGGTACTGTAATCCCGACAACATCTGCTTCTTGAAATCCATCTTTACCAATTAAGGGCTTTGCAACTTGCCCTGTAATGACAACTAAAGGAATCGAATCCATATAAGCATCCGCTAATCCTGTAACTAAATTTGTCGCCCCTGGGCCAGAGGTAGCAAAGACTACCCCGACCTTTCCAGAAGCTCTCGCATATCCTTCTGCCGCATGAATGGCAGCTTGTTCATGACGAGTTAAAACGTGCTTCAAACCACTTCCGTATAACGCATCATACACTGGCAAAATCGCTCCGCCTGGATAACCGAAAACGGTAGTTACACCTAAATTCTTCAAGCATTGAATAACGTGTCCAGCTCCTGTCACTTCTTCACAATGCAATTTCTCACGTGTTGTATACTGTTGCTCCATTTCAATTAACTCCTCTCCCTACCTACAGTAAGCTTCCGCTAATCCTGGAACACGTACTCCTCTTTCTCTCGTTAACTTTTTAAATTCCTCTGTCAATTGTTTCGTTACACTTCCTGGTTTCCCATCTCCAATTTCTCTTGAATCAACTTTTACAACTGGAATTAATTCTGCTGCCGTTCCCGTTAAAAATACTTCATCTGCTACATATACGTCATGGCGAGTAAATGGCCTTTCCTCACACCGAATATTAAGTCGCTCACATAACTCAATAACACTATTTCTCGTAATACCTTCTAGTGCTCCTAAATAAGAAGGAGGTGTTAACACTTTTCCATCTTTCACAACGAAAACATTATCTCCAGATCCTTCACAAACATATCCTTGTTGATTTAACATAAGTGCTTCTAGCACTCCAGCTTGTGCCGCTTCAATTTTTACAAGTACGTTATTTAAATAGTTCATTGACTTAATACGTGGGTCTAATGCATCTGGTGTATTACGTCTTGATGCAACAGATACAACGCTTAATCCATTATCGTAAAATTCCTGAGGGAATAACTTTAATTGTTCTGCAATGATAATAACGCTCGGTTTCACACAACTTCTCGGATCGAGCCCTAAGTCACCTTTTCCTCTTGAAACAATTAACCGAATGTAAGCATCCGCATACTCATTTTTTTGCAATGTTTGTAAAACTGCTTCTTCCATTTCTTCAACCGTCAGCGGGATTGTAAGTAAAATAGATTTTGCCGATTCATATAATCGTTTTACATGTTCTTTTAAACAAAATACATTTCCGCCGTAACTACGAATCCCTTCAAATACACCGTCTCCGTATAAAAAACCGTGATCATATACTGAAACAACTGCCTTTTCTTTTTCTACAAATTCCCCATTCATATAAATGTACTGGTTTCCCATCTCACATCGCTCCTCTTTTTTTCTCTCTATTTTTGCAATCTATTTCTATATCGATTGCTGAGATGAGTATTTTTAACAGAATATTCAGTATATAAATCTTAAAAATATACTCGTCTCAACAATCGATTACATACATACTTGTAGCAATCCATTGCTGAGACGAGGGAATCGTGGTACCACTCAGCTTCCTTACACTTCTCACGAAATATAAGCTCTGCAAGTCCAATTAGACTTTTTGTTTTTCTATCGGAAACAACTCCGCTACTTTTTACTAGTTTTCAAAAGTAGTGCTCCGTGGTGATCTTCAATGATGAAATTGTTACTACCCTCACAGCTTGTAGGCAGCTCTCTGAAACAATTTTTATCATTTACTCTCCGCTTCTACGCATTCTCTTATTTTATTTTTAAAATAAAAACTCTCGCCTCAGCAATCAACTACTACAATTTAGTAGCTTTGATTGCTGAGGCGAGAGTTTCGCGGTACCACTCAGCTTCCTTATATTTCTCACGAAATATAAGCTTTGCAGGTCCAATTAGACCCCCGTCCTTTTACCGGAGACGATGCCGTCGCCCTCTACTCAGTTTCCCTTTCGCAAGCGATGCTCCGAGGTGATCTTCAATGATTCGATTGTTACTACTCTCACAGCCTAGGAGCAGCTCTCTGAAACGATCATAACCATCTACTTTCCTCTTCTTTGCATATACAACATATAAAGTTAGAAAATTCTTAATTCACTTTTATTTGTTAAACGTATTATAGGACGTTGTTCTTTTCATTGTCAACATGTTTTTCTAAAAAAAATAAAATTCAATCAATTTAAAGGAAGTCTATTTATTTTTTCTCAAACAAAATCGGAATGAACTTCTTACACATACTCATATATTACTTAAGTATGTTCACATTACTACATAAAGAAAAACAACTTAATAACATATAAAATTTTATGAGGAGATGAGAAAACTATGTTAAAAGGAAAAGTGGCATTAGTTACAGGAGCAAGCCGAGGAATTGGACGTGCTATTGCAAAACGTTTAGCAAACGACGGTGCATTAGTTGCTATTCATTACGGAAATCGAAAAGAAGATGCTGAAGAAACTGTTTATGAAATTCAATCAAATGGCGGATCTGCTTTTTCTATCGGTGCAAACCTTGAATCTTTACATGGTGTAGAAACACTTTATAGTTCTTTAGATAGCGAATTACAAAAAAGAACTGGTAGTACTAAATTTGATATTTTAATAAACAACGCTGGAATTGGTCCTGGTGCTTTTATTGAAGAAACGACTGAACAATTTTTTGATAGAATGGTTTCAGTTAATGCAAAAGCACCATTCTTTATCATCCAACAAGCTTTATCTCGTTTACGTGACAATAGCCGAATTATTAATATTTCATCCGCTGCCACTCGTATTTCTTTACCTGATTTCGTTGCATATAGCATGACGAAAGGCGCTATTAATACAATGACTTTCACACTAGCAAAACAGCTCGGAGCACGAGGAATAACAGTGAATGCAATACTTCCTGGATTTATTAAAACAGATATGAATGCGGAACTCTTGAGCGACCCAATGATGAAACAGTACGCTACTACCATTTCCGCTTTTAATCGCTTAGGTGAAGTAGAAGATATTGCCGATACCGCGGCATTTCTCGCTTCTCCAGACAGCCGCTGGGTTACTGGACAATTAATTGATGTTAGCGGAGGATCTTGCTTGTAATTTCTTAATCTACTTACACAAAAAAAGGCCAGCACCTTTGCTGGCCTTTTTCACTGTGTAAAACGATAGCCTACTCCCCAAATTGTCTCGATATATGATTTATCGAATGGATCGAGTTCAATTTTGTGACGAATATTTTTCACATGTACAGCAACCGTTGCTGCATCACCAATTACATCCATCCCCCATACAGTTTCAAAGAGACGATCTTTACTAAATACTTGGTTTGGATGTTCTGCCATACAAGTTAATAAATCAAATTCTTTTCCTGTTAACATGACCTCAGTTCCATTTACAAATACACGTCGTGCTGATTTATCAATAAGCAATCCTCGAATACGAATTTCATCTTTTATTTGTTCTCGTTTTCCTGTTAAACGATCATAACGAGCTAGATGAGCATTTACACGTGCCACCATTTCACTCGGGCTAAATGGTTTTATAATATAATCATCTGCTCCAAAACCTAACCCTTTAATTTTATCGATTTCCTCTTGTTTTGCGGACACCATAAGTATTGGTATGTCCTTTTCCAATCGAACTTGTTTACAAATTTCATATCCATCTATTCCTGGTAACATTATGTCTAAAATTAACAAGTCATAATCCTCCAGAAGAACTCTTTGTAAACCTTTTTCGCCAGTGTAATCAATATCTACTGTATACCCAGCAACCTCTAAATAATCCTTTTCTAACTCTGCTATAATAGCTTCATCTTCAATAATTAAAATTCTTTTCAAGATGCTCTCCTTTTTCTAATTGATTTTTTGTAATGTAAATGCCAGCGTCGTTCCTTTACCTTTTTTACTTTCTACCCAAATATCACCACCATGTTGTGTGATAATCTGATGTGCAATTGACAAACCAAGTCCGCTTCCACCTGTTTTAGAATTTCTAGAATGATCTGCACGATAGAACCTTTCAAATATATGAGGCAACGCCTTCTCTTCTATTCCTACCCCATTATCTTTTATGTAAATCGTTACATAATCAATAGATTCGTTCATGCGAATTCCTATATATCCTTCTTCTTTATCCATATACTTCACACTATTCCAAATGATATTTGTAATAACACGACGTAATTTTTCACGATCACCTTTTACCAAAATAGAAGTATCCTTTTGAGCATCCCATCTCACTACAATTCCCTTATCCTGTAATTCAAGCTGTAGTTCTTCTATACAATCAGATAAGTATTGATTAATTTCAACCTCTTCAAATTGAAACGGTTCCTCTTTTAAATCAAGTTTTGAAAAGAGAAAAAGCTCGTCAATTAATTGATCCATATCAAACACTTTATGATAAATAATCGTTAAATATTTATCTAATTGTTCTGGAGTTCGAGCGATACCTTCTTTAATTCCTTGTACATAACCTTTAATAGCCGTTATTGGCGTCCGTAAATCATGAGAAATATTTGAAAGCAACTCTTTACGATTTTTTTCATATTGCATTTGCAACTCGACCGATTCCTTCAACCTGCCACGCATCTCTTCAAACGATAAACTTAATTCACCTATTTCATCTTTCGCAAGTGGCTTTACTTGAAAATCTAAATCACCCTTTTGAATTCTTTCCGTTGCCTGCTTTAATGAATGCAATGGTTTGATAATACTCCTTGATATAAAATATGTTAATATTCCATTCGTAATAATTAACCCAAGTATTAAAGAGAATACGAAATACGGGAAAAATTCTCTAATCATTTCTTCTAAAGGATTTACATACTCAAATACAAAAATACTAACCTTATCCTTCTCTTCATCGTAGTAATCAAATTGCTTATAGTAAAAAGAATTACCCTCTATTTTCACATCCATTCCTTTTCTTTGTCCTTCCGTTTCAAATGCGGGTAGGTATTTATCAAACGAAGAGATTTTAAAATATGGAGATGAATATGTAAGCTCATCATTTTTTCGAATTAGTAATCCTGCTTGATTATCGTTTAATTCTTTATCAGTTTCCTTTAAAAAATTTATATCTTCCAATTTATCTGGAGCATACGATGAAAGAATTTTCAACCTACTAAAAATATCATCTTCATCTTCTTTTGTACGAATAGCACCCTCCTGCTCTTTATCAATGAGAGAATGACTATTTTGATTAAGACCAATGATTGCTTTTGCAATACGAATATCACCAAATAAAGTAACACTAATTAACATAACTGCTATACCGCAAAAAACGATTGGAATAATTACCATCGCAACATACGACAACAGCAATCTAATACGAATTGACATTACAGAACTCCTATGAACATTATATTTTTAGCTTATTACAGAATTCAGTGGAAACGAAACTTGACTCATCCAAATACCAGCTAATAATACGAGTATAGCTAGAACAATTTCTAAGAGCAATAAACGGCGATTAACTGTTCCAATATCGTTACCCCATGTTTTCGTTTGTCTCCATGCTACAATTGTAATTATACATACAGTAAGAATCTTTATATTTAAAAGGTTCGTCCATATTGAATTAAAATTAACAAGTACCCAATTCCTCGTCTGTAAAAACACAATTAATTCCCCAGAAAGAAATGCTAGAATAAATGAAGTACCAGCAATAATACTAAAATGTTTACGAAAACGCTTTTGATCAAATGTAATTTTGTATAATATTGTCCACACTATAACAAGAGCTAAATAAATAAGTGCTCCTAGCCACACTGCAATACTCATAACGTGGATCATTCTAATTATAACTGCTGCCCAATTTGGATTAGTAATCCATACATGACCTGTGAAAGAAAAACTCGCAACAAGAAATCCCCAAATTAGCGCATACCATTCGTTCCCCATATGTTGCAAAGACATAAGAACTAATAATAGCAGTTGAATCATAATAATAACTGAAAATGGCGAATGAATAAGTAAACTCCCCTTCGGAATAAGTGACTTATATACTATTAATTCGGCTATTAATCCTACTACAAGTATAAAGAAGAAAATCTTTTTCATATTCTTCATTCTTTGCAATATGGAAGGTAATCTATAACATTTTACAAACATATCGAGCCACTTTACTCCTGCTCCAATTAAAATCATTCCCTCTACAATATAGCGTAGTGTTACTATCATAACATCTGAAAATACTGAACCACTCCCACTCACATTCTCCTCTACCACTGCATTAGTTTGTACTTCTTCTCCAATTGAAAAGGGATAGCCTCCTTCACTCGGATGTCCGTCGGCAGATATCATAGACCACCTTACTGTGTATGTACCATTATTTAAGTTTGGTATCTTCACTTTTATTTTTGTGGGGTTATCTAATATTTCAACCTTTGATACTTGCACTCTCTTTGCACTTGGATCTAGTAGTTCAATATTGACTACATTTCCTGTAACTGGTTCACTAAATTCAAGAATAATCTGTTCCGGTTGTACTGTAAGAACCTCACCCTCTTTCGGGGTGATTCCTATAACACTTGTATGAGCAAATACACTACTATGAGAAAATAAAAATATACTTACACTTGTTAAAATAAATACTATCATTCTATAAAGCATGAAAACCTCCGTATTATTATTCTGGATGATTACCTGAGTGATCTCCGGTAGAAAATGGAGTAGTTACCCCCTCATAATTCATCATCGTATGCATTCCTTTTTCCGCATGAACGAGATGATGACAATGAACCATCCATAGTCCACTATTATTTGCCTCTAAAGCAATTTCATATTCTTCTCCCGGAAAAACATTAACTGTATCTAAGTAAATCGGACTTCCCTCCATTGGTTTACCATTTTTAGAAATAACCTGGAATGTATGTCCATGCAAATGCATTGGATGAATTTCTTCCCCCTTATTTTTAAAGTGAATCTTAACTTTATCTCCTTTCTCTACTTTAATAGGTGGAATATCAGGTGATGTCTTTCCATTAATTGTATACACCCATTTTTCTTGTCCATTTATATCTTTCACACCTTCTGCCAAATCCATATCATAGACCTTTGTAAACTTTGAATCTATCGTAAACTTGCCAACTTCTTTTTCTCCATATTTCGTAAAGTCAAACCATGGATAACTCTTTATATCAATAGGTTTTTTCGGCAAAGAACCGTTCCCAATAGTCGCCGTTAACATTCTATTCATTTTCTTAGATGGATCCACATTAATAAGTTTTACACTCGTTGTTTCCGGCATTTTAAAAACAAGGTCATAACGTTGTGCAGCTCCCATCGGAAGAATTGCTTTATCTAGCTCGTCCCCACCTTTTATATCACGACCATCTAATGCAATAATTTGAAATGGCGCCCCAACTAATGTCATTAAATGCGTATTATTCCCAGCATTAATTAAGCGCAGGCGTACTGTTTCACCTGGTTTTGCATCCAATCGTAGTCCCTCACTTGTATCATTTAATGTAAATACATCGTAATCATCTCCATCAGATAAATCTTTGAGTTGATCATTACTTGGCATCATTAACGGTCCTTCTAAAGTTTGCGCCTTTTCATTTCGAATATGATTGCTAGGATAGCTATCCCAATCTTTATCTTGTTCGCCATTATGCTTACGGGTTTTTATGTCTCCTGTTTTCCATTCATGGATCGCCACTGTATAATCTTTTTCATATTTTACAGCTGGTTTATTCGGTTCAATAACAATGGTTCCAAATAGTCCCCGCTCCGTTTGTTTTGCACTTTTTTGATGTGAATGATACCAATATGTCCCCACCTGATCAGCATTAAATGCGTATGTATATGTTTCACCTGGTTTTATAGCATTTTGCGTAACACCTGGAACACCGTCTACCGCCGCAGGAACATCTAATCCATGCCAATGGATTGTAACGGGTTCTGGCAATTCATTTTTCAAATTTACAACAATACGTTCACCTTGTTTCACTCGAATTTGAGTACCCGGTGATGTTCCATCAAATGTCCATGCATCTACCTTTTTCCCATCTCCCAAATCTAAACTTGCTACTTTCGCCGTAATATTAAAAGTTTTTGTAACCCTTTTTTTGGCATCTGACTCAGCAATAGATGTAATTGATTCTGAAGTAGATGTTGCATCTGTTAACTTCTTTTTTTCATTTGTACCTGGGTAATTATTTATTAAAAAATATCCAAAAATAACTAACCCTAATAGTAAGCATGCCGCAATAAATATATTTCTTAAATCGCTTTGTATAAATTCCTTTTTCATATTAGTCTCTCTTTCATTTTTTGTTGTAAACTATTAATTTTCATACGTGGATTCATTACCTATCACCTCACATATTCACTTCGATTTACATAATAACACTCAGAAAAAAAGAAACTTTGAAGGAATTTTAAAGACTTTATAAAGAAATATATTTCAATTTTTCTTTACTTCTAAATCTTTTTTATTGCGCAATAAAAAAGATTGTATAATACTATATAAAACATATAAATTTAGGAGGATTACAACAATGTCCGAAAAAACATACGAACTCGCAACCTTCGCAGGCGGTTGCTTTTGGTGCATGGTAAAGCCATTTGATGAACTACCTGGTATTCATAAAGTACTTTCTGGCTATGCAGGTGGTCATGTAGAAAACCCAACATATGAACAAGTAAAAGCCGGTACATCTGGTCATTTAGAAGTTGTACAAATCACATTCGACCCTTCTATTTTTCCATATGTAAAATTACTAGATTTATATTGGCCACAAATCGATCCAACTGATGATGGCGGACAATTCTTTGACCGTGGTCCATCTTATCGCACTGCTATTTTTTATCATAACGAAACGCAAAAAGAGCTTGCTGAAAAATCAAAACAAGCTCTTGCAGAAAGCGGTATGTTTAAAGAGCCAATCGTAACTGAAATTCGCCCGGCTGCACCTTTTTATGAGGCTGAAGAATACCATCAACATTTCTATAAAAAGAACCCAGAGAAATATGCTACTGAGCAAAAGGAATCTGGGCGTGAAAACTTTATAAAAGAAAATTGGCAAAAAAAATAATAAAAATGCATCGTACTTTTTAAGTGCGATGCATTTTTATCTTTGAAAAAAGTACCATACAATGATGAGAACAACCGCTGTTAATGTCCAAAGTGCTATCTCGTTTTTCACTCTACTCTTTTTCTTAGTCATTTCATCTCCTCCTCATAGCTATCAATATGTTCAAGATTTCCTCTGTTTAATTGTCCATCTTATATACGTGAATACATCCTTACAAATTCTTACAACAAGACCACCGATGATTCCGATTGCAATTGAAATTACTAACATCTGTCCAAAACTAAGAGTAGTTGTGTATGTTATGTAGAGAACAACGCATACAAGTAAAACATCCGGTAAAGAAAGCAAAAATTTTTTAAGCATTTCTTCAGCTCTCCTATGTCTTATTTATCTCTTCTACTGTAGCTTTGAAATAAAATTTGTTTAAAAACTCCATTTAGACCTTCATTTACGGAAAAGAATAAGACACCCTTTTGAAAAGGGAGTCTTATGTACATGTTCTATTCCATAATTACTCCTAAAATAGAATAATATTACTAATGATTTGTTGTACATTAACTATTTGCCAGGCAATCGGATGTTGCGCCAACTACCTACATCGCATTGACCGTATGTATTATCACCTACCGCTACCACCGTGCCATCTAATTTAAGACCGACCGTATGCGCACAACCAGCTGCTACCGCTACAATATCGCGCCAATCACTTACATTACATTGACCATACTCATTCCATCCTACTGCCGCCACAGTACCATCTGATTTAAGAGCGATTGTATGATTACTCCCTGCAGATACTGCCACAATATCTCTCCAACTGCCTACATCGCATTGACCAAGTTTATTATTACC